>CAZSUQ010000058.1:0-13189 GCA_964609935.1 uncultured Thermodesulfobacteriota bacterium
ACGAAGACGATGCGCTCATTCTCCAGCTCGTTGACCAGGGCCTCCTCACCCTGGATACGACCCTGTCGGGGTTTGTTCCGGATTATCCCGACGGAAGGGACATCACGATCGATCATCTCTTGAGGCACCGAAGCGGGATCCCGGAGATCCAGCTCGTTGACGGGTTCTTCATCCTGTCGATTCTCCTCAGGCCGCATCGATGGATACCTCCAAGGGAAATCCTTGAATGGACCTACATTCCGCTTCCGATCCTCGATATCCATTCCGGTGAGTTCGTGCCCCGCGAGCCTGTTTCAAAGCCTGGAGGGGACTACCACTATTCACAACCCGGGTACGTGGCCCTGGGCTACATCATCGAGCAGGCTACGGGCAGGGAGCTTGCAGACGTTTGCCACGAACAGATCGTGGCCCCCCTGGAAATGACCGGCACGCGCCTTCCCCTCAGGGGAGACCACATGGATCCGGCAGGTTACACGAATCTCTTCGGCCTCCTGGACGAAAAGGTGCCCGGCGACAGCATCGTGAACTCCGCAAACGGGCTGCACAGCGCAGCCTGGTCCGCGGGGGCCATGCTCTCCACGGCTCGAGAACTGGTCACCTTTCTGTCCGCCATGCTGGAAGGGCATCTCTTCTCAGAGGAAGCCCTTGAACATGCAACGGACTGGAGGATTATCGGGGAAGGTGATTTTGTGGGGGGAAGAGAGTACGGGATGGGGCTGTACCGACACAAGCGGGATGGTTTCACAACCATCGGACACGACGGCGCCCTTCCTGGCGGTGGTTCGGTCCTGCAGTACATCCTGGAACTGGATGTTTACGTGGGGGCGGTCACGAACACGGACCTCGACTGGGTGGATGCCCCTGACCTGGTGGAACGGGTAAAGGGCGCGCTGCTCAACGAAGCCCCATACACCGATTAGCAGCCTATCCTCGCTTCAAGTTTCACCTCCATGTATTTCTTTTGACACACAAACACAGCCTGCAGTATTCTCTCCACACTCGATGCAAACCTCCTGTCGATTGTGCTTCATTTCATGTTTCCCCAGTTACAGTTCCATGGAAGGTTCAAAAGGAGGCGTCCATGAGAATCCTGGGACAGGCTCTGTTCCTGGTTGCGGTGTTCGTTGTGTTCGGCCTTTCAGGGTGCAGTGATCCCAGCAGCGGGCCGGACAACACGGACGGCGGCGCGTTTCCCCTTGAGATCCTCGTGGACAACATGGGCATCCCGCACATCTATGCCGACACGGACGAAGACGCATTCTTCGGGGCCGGCTACGTGATCGCCATGGACCGCCTGTACCAGGCCGAAATGCTTCGCCGGTTCTCCCTGGGGCGGCTCTCCGAGGTGCTCGGAGAGGACGGCTTCCTGCGGGACATCCAGGCCCGCACCTTTGATTTACCACGATGGGGCCGCCTGGATTACGAGCGCACCCGGGTGGATGACCCTGAGCGGGCCGCACTGATCAGCGCCTGGGTCGCCGGGATCAACCAGCGGATTTCGGAGTACCGCTTGGGCCGGGAACCGCTTCCCTTTGGCTTCCGAGCGGACCACCACGACTTCCTGCCAGAGTTCTGGAGCGAGGAAGATCCCTACATCATCCTCAAGGGAGCAGGCTTTGCCAATGACAAAAGCGTGGAGTTCGAGATCGCGCTCACCCTTCTCTACGCAATCTACGCTCAGAGAATGCAGCACGTGCAGGTCTTCATGCCGGCACACCCGTTCTTCGGTGTTCCTCCCGAGGACCGGCCTGCTTCAATGAACAGGACACACGCCACCACAAACGCGGCGCTCGACCCGCACCCGGATTCTAAGCTGTCGGAAGAGCAGGCCCGGGAGATGATCGCCGGCCTGAAGCGCTGGATCGCGTCTGTCCCGGGACGCACGGGCAGCAACAGCTGGGCGCTCCACGGCCGCTACACGCAGAACGGACGACCCCTCATCGCCGGCGACCCGCACCTGCCCTTTGATTTCTTTGGTGCACCGTACCCCATGCACATCAACAGCAAGGCAAAGGGCGGCACATACAACGTGGCCGGCTTTGCCTATCCGGGAACACCGGGCATCGCACTCGGCTTCAACGACAGGGTCATCTGGACCGCCACCACCAACATGGGCGACGTGAACGACATCTGGAAGGTGCGGAGGTTCTTCGGCTCCGTGCAGGTGGGCGGGTCCTGGATCCCGGTGGAGAAACGCGAGGCGCAGATCCTGGTGCGGGAGCCCGGCGACCCGGTGGGACAGGGCCGCGTGGAAGCCATGGTTTACGAGGATGTGCCCGGCTACGGCGTGATCCTGCCCAGGGAGATCATCGGCATCCCCGGCGCAGGGCTGATTCTCGGTACACAGCTCATGAACTGGGCCGGCTTCCAGGACCGTCCCGCCCGCTGGTTCATGGAGCTCAACCGCGCTTCGGACCTGGACGAATTCGAGCAGGCCGTGGACCGCATGCGGGAGATGAACTACAACCTGATCGCTGCGGATGTAACCGGCATCGCCTACCGCGTGGGACTGGACGTGCCGCTCCGGACCGGGGATCTCAGCGGGACGCGGGCCCCCTGGAAGTCCATGGACGGCAACGACGCCACTACCTTCTGGGGCGGCCAGTGGCTCGAACGGGCGCAGATACCGCGAAGCCGCGCTGTCGAACGCGGATGGCTGGCCACGGCCAACACCGATCCCTGGGGGTTCACCGGGGACGGTCGCATCGACAACGACCCCTGGTACTACGGAAGCTTCTTCCAGGGAGGCTACCGGGGACAGCGCATCCAGGACGAGATCGAGCGGCTCATCGGGGCCGGTGACGTGTCCCTGGAGGACATGCAGGCCATGCAGATGGACGTGCACAGCACCATGGCGGACGACATCCTGCCCCTGCTTGCCCAAGCCCACGGCAACATCCCCGGCGATCCAACGCTGGCCGAGTTCCAGGACGACCTGGACCTGGACCGCGTGGTGAGCCTGCTCACCGCGGAGTGGGACCGGCGCATGGCACGCGACTCAGCGGGTGCAGCGGCCTGGCAGGTATTCATGCACTTCTTTACAGAGGGTACGGTCAAGGACGACATCGCGCTCGCCTACGACGTGGCCATGGATCTCATGTCCGTGTTCGTGATCAAGGTCACGGCCATGGCCCTCCAGGGCCAGTTTCCCACGGGCCACGAGATCATGCAGGAAGGGCGGGACTGGATCCTGCTCAACGCGGCGCGCAGGGCTGCGGCATGGATCCGGGACCGGTACGGGGCCGTGGATCCGTCGACGGGCTACACCTTTGCGGACCTGAAGCGGACCTCCTTTGACGATGCCTACGGGACAGGCATGCCCCTTTTCCGGAAGCCCACAGAGGGGGGTGAAGACACCCTGTGCGTCTCCACGAACATGAGCTTTCAGGAGGACGAGGACACATGGGTCTCCACCTACGTGTCGGTGGAGAGGTCGGTGGGCAGGTTTCTCGAGGACGGCATACCCGAGGTCTACGTCAACTTCCCGGTGGGGAACCATGCCGACCCGGACAGTGCGGACACGCTGGCCGCGAACGACGACTACATCGAGGGCCGATACAGGAAGTTTCTGTTTGGTCGGAACGAAATCGAGGAGAACCTTCGGACGAGAATCCGCCTGGCCAGAGACTAGGCCAGGCCCTTGGCCTTTTGTGACTTTATTTACTGAAGGGAAATCCGTTTTTGAAGACTTACAGCATAAGAAGGTCTTCAGCGTGCGCAACCGTCACGGCCCGACGTGGGAGCCGCTTCCATTGACGACATCCGTCAGCCACTCGGCCAGCGTCACGCCACCAACCTCGGATCCATCGAAATTGCCGCCGAGCAACATCCCGTGGCCGTCCCCGGGCTTCAGGTAACTCGACCCGTTGGCCTCGGGCACGAGGAAGTCGTCCCGGGTCTGAAGCAGCGCCGCCTCGAACGCCTCGCCGCTGATCTTCGGGCCGCCGGTGCAGTCGTTCAGGCCAAAGCTGAAATTACCGCGATGCACATCATCCTGCGTATGCGAGATGAGTCCGAACGCAGCGCCCGGGAAGTCTGCGCTCAGGGTGGGATACAGGTTCACCATCCCGTCCCCGTCCGGCCCGAGGCACGCAGGGCAGGTAGCCGCCAGGTGGCTGTCCAGGCCCCACAGGTTCCGCCATAACAGCTGCAAACAGGGCGCAAAGACGTCGTCGTCATCCAGCAGAGGCCCGGAATCGGATACCACCGTCAGGTCCGCTTCCGGGAAGGCCTGTGCAACCTGAAAGGTATTCGGCGGGGCACCGAAACCTCCCGCGCTGGTCCCAACGAGAAGCAGTTGGTCCAACGCACCCGGGGCTTCGTTCGCGATCGCCAGAAGGGCCACCGCCACATTGTTGTGTCCCACGAACTGCTGGGTTCCAGCCACACCCGGAACCGTAACGTCCGTTGCATCCCCCAGGTGGACATCGCCTGTGCAGTACGGGACAAAGACCATGTTCCACCCGCCCACAGGATTGTTCGGGTTGTTGCGCTCGAACATCCCGCGATCGGCCCCGTCCCCCTGCGCCCAGTTCAGGAACTGGTTCTGTCCGTAAGAGTCGCGATTGCTCCCGCAGCTTTGAGCGTTGAAGCAGGATCCGCCGCCCTGCAAATAGATGACCAGGTCGTTGGACGAAGGAACGCGGCGTACCCCAAGACCCGTGCCCGATCCGTCCCTGCACTGCATCCCGGGAACGGATTCCCATTCCCATCCATGGTAATCAACGCATCCCAAAGCGAGGAAGAAAGGAAAGAGAGCAAGAATGACAGGGATCTGTCTCATGAAGTTTCCTCCTTGTTGGTCGCCTTCAGCTTCCAGCCGCTGAGGCATTTTCAACTGAGCCAGCCTTATCCAACTATGTTACCTTCATAGAGAGGTCCGTACAAGATCCACGAATGAATCATCCAGGCGCACCTCGCCGTGCAGGGCGAGGCTTGTGGTGGTCAAATACTGACGAAGCGAGTTGACCGGTGCCCCCCCGTCGAGCCCCGGGTGAACAAAGCCCGGCGGGTCGGGCAGTTCCCCTGGAAGGTCCGGAACACGGTCGACCCTGAAGATGCTGCTCGTGGAAGGGGCCGTGGTGAGGCGGCGGCCTTCTCCATTTCCGCAACCTCCGAGGGTAAGGGCTGCCGTGCCGGCTGCGGACAGCTTGAGGAATTCCCGGCGGGTAAGACCTATGAGACTGCTCATGCTCCTCGCCCCTGAAGGCCCTGAAATCCTTAAAGATCTGCGAAACCGCGGTGGCGGGATGATCATAACGAATCCTTCATTGAAATGCACTTGAAAAGAGTGCTATGTTGACCGATATCCCCGATTCAGAGCGTGACAGATTTCATCGTTCAGGGAGAGAAAGATCTTGACTGCCGTTGGTATCATCGTGAATCCGAACTCCAGGAAGAACCGGGGACGGTCCGATAGAAGTGAGAAGCTGCAAAGGATCGTAGGGGATTACGGCATTGTCCGGCAAACGCGTGACATTGAGGAGATTTCACCTGTTTTGGCGGAGTTTGTTGACAGAGGCGTTCACTACTGGGTGAGCGATGGCGGCGACGGCGCACTCCACTGGATGATCAACAAGGGCAGCGTGCTCACCTGTCCGGATGTTCTTCCCGGAAGGCCGGACATCTTCCCGCACGTTATTGTTCCCACAAATGGGGGCACCATCGACTTCGTTGCCAAGAAGGCGAGGATCAAGGGGTACACAGAGGATATCGTTGAAAAACTGGTCAGGATGAAGTCCCGGGGGTTGGATTGCAACCTGGTGGAAATAGACTCCCTCAGGATTGAAGGAATGATAAAAACCGAAAGAGGGATCGAGCCGTTTGAGAAAATCGGTTTTGCAACCGCTATCGGGGGCATCGGGCAAAGGTTCTTTGACAAGTACTATGCAGAAGAACGGCTGGGGCCCCTGGCCATTGTCAATGTCATTGCCAAGGCCGTAAGTTCTTTCCTTCTCAATGCAGTTCCCGGGAACCGGGTCTTTCCATCGAGATTGAAAGACTATGCCGGTGAGATTTTCAAACCCGAAGAAGCCACTGTGATCATCGATGGGCAGAAACTGGAATACGAAACCTGGGGAGCGATTCACGCCGGTTCCCTGGACATCAACCTTGGCGGGGTTATCCGCGTATTCGGCATGGCGGAAGAAGAGGGGGCCCTACAATTTCAAGCGGGCTCCATCACTCCCATTGAGATGATCACCAACCTCCCGAACCTCTTCAGAGGAACAAAGATCAAGAGTCGTCGACTCTGTGATACCATCGGAAGCAAGATGAGTGTATTCGCCGAGAATGAGGCAGGGTTGAGGCCGGTTATCGACGGTGAGCTCTTTGAGGGTGTCATGGAGATCCACGTTTCAGCCGGCCCAAAGATCAGGGTTCCCTCAATCCCCTAGCGTTGGCATTTGTCTCCCAGTCGTTTCAAAGCCAGTTTCGCATGTCGCCTCACCACCGTGTCCGGGTCCTTCAGGGCTTCCTTCAACGGCAGGCAGGCATCCTCAGAACCGGTTTCCCCGATCCAGTATGCCGCAGACCTTCGAATCTCGAGGTTCTCTGATTTCAGAAGTGGGGCCATCCCTTCCACCTTGAGGAGCCCGGCATCCCTGAGCTTGTAGATCGCCTGATTCACCACGGAACCATCCGGATCCCGCAGGCTGGCGATGAGTTCCGGTTGGAATTCGGAAGCATTCTGTGCAGTTAGACTACGGAGGGCAGCCATACGAACAGAAGGGTCAACGTCGTGCAGAAAGGTACGCAGCCGGTCGGGTTCGGTCCCCGCCTTGAATTTGCCCCAGACGTTTACTGCTGCGGCACGCAACTCCGGGTCCTCGTCTTCTGCGGCTGCAATGATCGCCTCCATGGACGAGACGGACAGGGAGGGCAGGCGGAGCAAGGACCCGGTAGCAGCCACTCGTCGTTCGGCCGAAGGGCTGGAAACGAGCGTTTCCAGCAGATCCTCTTCTGTGCCCGGCATGCCGAATCCGAACCAGGACGTGTCGTATCCGGCGAGCATCTCATCCAGCCAGCGTTCGTACCAGGACAGGAAATCCGGATTCTCCACAAAGTAGGGCGGGCCTCCTCCTTGAAGCTCCACGTAGAAAATCCGCCCCTTTGCCGGCCCTGAAACAATGAGCAGGCTGTAGGATGTGCAGCCCTGGTCCGCGAGTGCGATGGTGCCCTGGTAGATGCTCTCCCAGGGTTCGCCCGGCATCTCCTTCTCCAGATCCTCTTTCCATGTTTTCTCGTCCCGGGACATGCCCGGGTGCAGCGGGCAGGGCTGCGAAAGGTAATCGCCTGGATTCTCCTCATCATCAATCGTGTTGATCCAGGTTGCCACGTCGTGCCACTTCTGGAGTGGCAGGATGCCGTAGTACGGGCCGGCACCCCCGTTCCCTGCTTTCAGGAGGAAAGGGCGGTAGTCCTCGGGCAAACGGATGCCGTGCTGCTCCTCAAAGGCAATGATCTCGGATTCAGCCAGGGGCGGGTTCAGACGAAACTCGTGCTTCTCAGAGCCGAAGCAGGACAGCTTCTTTTCCGTGACCTCTTTCAGCTTCAACAGGATGCGGTCTATAAGCTCATCCATTCGATCCCGCTTTCTTCAATGCTTTTCCAGCAAAGGGTCGTGGCCGCTGTAAGGCTTCAACCCTGCAGCGCCCGCTGGTCTTCAAATCATAAATCATTACCCCAACACGTTACAGCCTGCTTTGGGGACTTACCGAAGTGTCTCCTGGCTCAGCATCCCGTAGTGTCCTCCTTACGCCGACGAGCTACGGGTCGCAATCACTGCCCCACTCTGACGGCCGCTTGCTTCTCGCGGCGGCGAGATATTCGTCAATGTCGTGTAGCGTGAATCCATCGTGAAGCTCGACGGAGTTCATGTCAGATCCGCGCAAATGGTCGCCGTAGCACATGACGAGGTCATTCCCGTTCGTCGAAAAACTGGCTTCGTGGTAATAGATTTTCATCTGGCTGTCCTCTTCAGACAGGAAGATGGGTACAGCTTCACAGGTCTCGAAGAAATACACATACAGGTCTATGCTCTGGCCCGGACCCGTGATCACGGTGGCATTTTCATCTACCTCGATGAACGAACTACCGAAATCCTCTGAAAGGCCTTCCCACTCGGTGTAGTTTCGTTCCTTGAAGCCAGCACGCGTCACCGTGTCCCGCTCGAAATCATAGACGTAAGCGTCCCCGGAGTCCGGAACGACTCCGTACACGTTGAACGTCAGCTTTTCGTCGTTGGGTCCCACGAAGTTCTGAGGCTCGAGAAACACGAAACCAAAAGTCGCCTTCTCGATGATGATCCTTTTGTTGATGACCGCCGGCATCCCCTCCTCGTCCAGGACGACTTCGCCTACCCAGATGTTCGACGGCCCCAGAACGTAGTTGATGACATTGCCGATGAGGGTATCCGCGTAGAACGGGAGTCTCCCATCGGACCACGCAATCTTGGCGCTGTTGTGTGAGACGGCAATTCCCTCCCAGGCCGGGATGTCCAGGGGAATCGGCGTCCCGGTGTAAGGCTTCTTGAGCATGGACACCACACTTGTGAAGCGTCCTTCCTGGTTGTTCTCTTCTATGACATCGACCGGGTTTCTCGGTGGCTGGGGGCCGCTCGTCGGGCCGACCAGCAGCAGGTCTCCACTGGGCAGTGGGTGGGCACGTGAAAAACCGGAGTGCTCGAAATGAAAGGTAAGCGGTACGACTTCAAGGCGTCTGGTGTCCATCAGGAACTTATCGCTGACGTGCCCGCTCCCGAATACGAACTGGTGGCCGTTGAGCCATTCCGGATAGGACCCCCAGTTGGTCAACAGGGTTCCTTCAGGGTCGAAGTCAATCTCGCGGATGTCGAGCGTGTTCGTCCCGACACGGGAATAGAATCGTTCCATTCGTGGCCCGAGAGTGGTCGTATCGGTCGGGAAAACATAGGTAAACGGACCCTTTGTAAACGGACCGTTGCTCTGTCCGGTGGAAGAGTTCCCGCAGGACGTTCCGGCAATGGCCAGAACGGCTGCAAGGAACACAGGTCTCGTGCGTGAGCGTGTGGACATGAACACCTCCTTGGGGCTTTCTGATCTCTTGAAGCCCGCTCCGTTTGTGGTCGACAGGAGATTTGTTTCGGGTAGGAACAGAGTACAGCCGAAGGGAATTTCGAGTCAAAAAGAAAACGTCCTCTATCTTGTGGCCGGTTGCGCAGGGGACAGGATGAGGAACAGGCAATGGCCAGGGCACTGGGGACGTTGACAGGAAAGGGGGAAGGGAACCTGAGGAAGTCAGGCCAAGAAGTCATTCTTCGATCAAATGAGGCCAATCGTTGTGACAAAAGCTACTCGAACAGAGGTTCTTGATAACCGTGTATCCGGCTTGATGGATCCATCCTTCGAAACGTAAAATGTCAGTACAAGCCATGCGGAAGCAGCTTTCGTGCAATGACCCTCATTGACATTGCGGTGAGGAGGATCCATCGAATGGCAGTTGGAACATGGAGGAGCAGATGAAACAGGCCCGGTTCAATTCTGTAGCCTCAGTCCTTCTTCTTGTTTTGTTTTTCGGTGTGACAGCATGTTCTCGCCAGGAAAGGATTCTTGAAGGCTACTTTGGCATGCATGCGCATCACAAGCCCAATTATGAAAGGGTGTTCTCAGAAGCCGACTTCAAGGTGCTTCGATTATGGGATACAGGAACGGATTGGGGAAGCCTGGAACCGGAAAAAGGCCAGTGGAACCTTGGAAACCTGGATGATTATGCTGGACTGGCCCGGTCATCCGGGAAAAAGATCCTTCTGACCCTGGGTCTGACACCCTTCTGGGCCTCTTCGGAACCGTCACAATTATCCCCTTATGGCAATTCATCCTCCGCACCTCCTGAAGACATTGAAGACTGGCGAACGTATGTGAGAACCCTTGCAGAGCGAAACGAATCTGAATATGGCGGTGTGATCCGGTATTGGGAGATGTGGAACGAGCCGGACAATATCTTTCCCGGGTTCAGTTTCTACAGGGGGACGGTTGAAGAACTGGTTGTACTGGCTGAAGCAACCTATGAGATTGTCAAGGAGGTGAATCCTGGTAACCAGGTGATCTCGCCCGGCATCACCCAGGCTGGAGGGTGGTGGCTGGATCGGTACCTGAGCCTTGGTGGCGACCAATATACAGATATTGTGAGCTTTCATTTCTACTGGGACTGGTTCTCGGATACGATCGTATCCTTTCGAGTATTTACAAATCTCGTCCAGCGCGTGGCGGAGAGAAACGGTTGTGCAGACAGGCCCCTCTGGTTGACCGAAACCGGATTCAATGTAAACCACTTCCAGACAACGGACCGGCAGCTCAGGGGCATGCTGGAGCTTGTGATCTCCCCCTGGTATTACGGCGTTGATGTGAGTTGCTTCTATGCATGGAACAATGATCATTTTACCCGCATGTACGACAACCAGGAGCAGGAGATGACAGAGAATGCCGCTGCATACCAATCCGTTCACAGCTGGATGGTCGATGCTCGAATGATCTGGCTGGGCACGGGAAAAGAGGCCACCCGTGTGTGCGTGCTTGCACGAAACAGGAAAAAAGCGAGAATCCTGTGGAAATACAACGGTGAGGATGCCACGTATGAGGTCAACAGAAGATGGGGCGACCGGATTCACTATCTTGACGGGTCAACAAGTGCTTTGCCATCTGACCGGAGAATAGATTTAGGGATGGTACCGGTGTTGATTTGTGAGGGTGGATATTTTCATTAAACGCTGAAAAATATTTGATGCATGACATGCCCCCATTTTTCTGAGGGATCCTGCCCGCTCCGGGTTTGGGGGTATTCAGGAAGCGGATTTCTTTCTGAATTTCCGGTATTCTATGAGAAATCTACGAAGCGCATTTCCGCTCGTAAAACCCATAAGGAGGAATCATCCATGAGCAAGAAGCAGTGGGACAGCCCCCCAGAGATGCAGATCGACGTGAGCAAGGCATATACGGCAAAGATGGAGACCACCCAGGGGACGATTGAACTGGAACTCTCCTCGCAACACGCACCGAAAACGGTCAACAACTTCGTGTTCCTGGCCCGGGAGGGCTTTTATGATGGCCTGACGTTCCACCGGGTGATCAGCGATTTCATGATTCAGGGCGGGGATCCCACCGGTACGGGCGCAGGCGGGCCCGGGTACAGCTTTGAAGATGAGGTGAAGGACAACCCATTGAAGCACGAAAAGGGCGTCATCTCCATGGCAAACGCCGGACCGAACACGAACGGGAGCCAGTTCTTTATCACGCATCTGCCCCAGTCGCACCTGAACGGGAAGCACACCGTGTTCGGGAAGGTGACAAAAGGGCAGGACGTTGTGGATGCCATTCAGCAGGGCGACAAGATCGAGAAGGTCGAAGTGGAAGAAGGCTAGGAACAGATGATCTCGGTGCCCACGATCTCGCCCATAAGTGCGCGCTGAACATTCCCGGCCCCGGTTGCATCAAAGATCTGGCCCCCGGCGCGCGCCTGGTGCAGTTCTTCGAGCTTTTTCCTGAGTCCACCGGTGACATCCGTGACGGACGAGCCGCACACGCCGTCCGGCAATTCCTCCTCCTCTCGAAGGTCGATCCTCTCCAGGAAGCTTGCATCCGGGTCCTGGGAAGGGTCGGACGTGTAGACACCCTTCACATTCGTGCCGTGCAGGACACTCGAGGCGTGAAGGCCGGAGAACAGACGGCCGGCAATCTGGTCCCCGGAGAGGATGAAGCAGCCCTGCTTCAGGTCCACGGCGGGCACACCGTTCAGGACCGGCACCATGCCCTGGTCCAGGAGCGCCCGGACCGGGGTCGTGTCCATGGAAACGATCACGCCTGCCTCCAGGACGGCAGAGGCAGAGGGCTGAAAAGGGAAGGCCGGGACCTCTTCCAGGAGGAGAGACCGGACGACAGCGGCATTGAGCAGGGTTTGCAGCCGTTGTGTCTCTCCCATGGCGATCCGGTGGGCCGGCGTGGAAAGGCCCTTGTGAATCCCTGTGCTCTTGACGATGGGATGGCCGAAGGAGCCGGCGCCGTGGATGATGAGCAGCCGGAAGGTGCCGGTCTTCCATGCGCTTGCGATTTCGCCGGCGATGCGCTTCAGGCTGGAGCGCAGGAGACGGGGGCGATCCAGGGTGCGGTCCGTGATCACCGAGCCGCCGACCTTCAGGATGATGAGCGGCTCGTTCCCTCCGGAAGGCGTTTCCGATCCTTTTGTGCGTTTCCCGTCACTCATCCCTGTCCTTTCCCAGCGGGGGACTCCTCTTGTCGATGAGGTCTGCAAGGAGGCCGAGCATGCCCACCTGGATCCCTGCCAGGAGCAGCAGGATCGATCCGTCGGTGAGGTTCTGGATCACGAGGATATCGATGAAGATCATCTTGGCCAGGCCCAGGAAGAGGATGACGAAGCTCAGGGGCATGAACACCTTGAGCGGTGCAAAGTACAGGGCGGTTCGCACGATGAGCGAGAAGAAGTTCACCGTGTCCTGAAAGGGTCGGATCTTGGAGTCGCCTTTTCGCTTCTTGTAATCCGTGGGCACGAACTTCACGGAATAGCCGTTGGTGAGCATGGCCATGGTCAGGGTCGTGGTGAAGGAGAAGTTCTGCGGGAGGATCCTGAAGAAGCGCTCGGCCACCTCCTTGTCGAAGATCCGGAACCCGGAGTTGAGATCCGGGATGTTCGTCTCGGTGAGGAAGTTGGCCAGCTTGTTCAGGATCCACTTGGGCGGACGACGGATCAGGGGGATGTTTACGTCTTCTCCGGTCCTTGCCCCCACCACCATGTCAAAGGACTCCATGTGCTCCATGAGATGGAGGATGTCCTCTTCCTTGTAGGTGCCGTCCGCATCCAGGATGGCCACGTGCCTGTAGCGGGAGGCGCGGATCCCTGTTTTCAGCGCGGCCCCGTATCCCCGGTTCGTTCCATGCGCCAGGACCTGGACCGGTTTTTCCTGGAGGATGGCTGAGGTACGGTCCTCGGACCCGTCATCCACGGCAAGGATCTCGAACGGGCGGCCGGACCTTGTCAAGGCGCCGTGAATGCGGTCCACCACCTCGCCGATGCCGTCCTCCTCGTTGTAGGCCGGAACAATGACGCTGATGCCGCTGTGGGATTCTGGATTCATTTGCTGCATGGCTCAGTGTTTTTCCTCGAATACCTCTGCTGTGAACACGGAAAAGGTTGTACGCGG
>CAZSUQ010000059.1:0-7385 GCA_964609935.1 uncultured Thermodesulfobacteriota bacterium
GCACCGCTCTTGCAGGGAAGGTTTGTGTGAACTACGGGTTGGAAGACTTTGGGGGCTCAATGATGTAAAAAGGAGAGAAACAGGCTTTCGAGGAAATGGGAGGAGGCTCAATGAAAACCCGAATCACGAAACTGTTCGGCATACAATACCCCATCCAGTGCGGAGGCATGCTGTGGCTCGCCGTGCCCGAGCTGGCTGCGGCCATCAGCAACACCGGCGCCATGGGGAACCTCACATCCGGGAACTACAACACCGGCGACGAGTTCCGCGAGGCCGTGGACCGGACCCGGGAGCTCACGGACAGGCCCTTTATCGTGAACATCACCACCATGCCTTCCATACGCCTTCCGGTGGAGCTGCTCCAGGAGTTCTTCAGGATCAGCTGTGAAAAGAAGGTCACCGCCCTGGAGATCGCAGGCGCGCCGGTGGACACCTTTCTCGGACCTGAGTACATCCCCATGGCCAAGGAGGCGGGCGTCAAGCTGCTTCACAAGGTGGGCACCGTGAAGCACGCGGTGCACGCCCAGAAGGTGGGCTATGACGCGGTCACCATCGCAGGGTTCGAGGAGGGGGGCTTTCCCCACAAGGACAATGTGTCCACCGTGGTCCTCATCCCCAAGGTGGTGGAGAACGTGGACCTCCCGGTTCTGGCCGCGGGTGGAATGGTGGACGGGAAGAGCCTGGCCGCGGCCCTCGTGCTGGGCGCGGACGGGATCATGATGGCCACCCGGTTCCTGGCCACAACCGATTGCGACGTGCACCCCAACATCCACAAGATGATCCTGGAGAAGACCGAGAGGGACACCACCCTGGCGCTCAAGGGCTTGCTGGCCGACTTCGGGCTCCAGGTGCGCGCCCTGCGGAACGACATCATCCGCAGGATCGAGGAGGTGGAAAAGGAGGGAGGGGACTTCTCCGAGCTCTTTCCCCTCATCTCCGGTCAGCGGGCCAAGCAGGTCTGGAAGGATGGAAACGCGGAAGAAGCCATGTTGACCGTGGGGCAGTCCGTGGGCCGCATCAACGACATTCCGTCCGCGTCCGACCTGGTGGAAAGGATCGTTTCCGAGGCCGAGGAGGCCCTGAAGGGATCCCTGGACCGCGTGCAGACTTGACCCCGGCAATGACGCCGCCAGCTTGCCCGCAACTTGCACAAAGCCTTCACATGCAAGTTGCGCAAGCATGAAATCTTCGGGTCCGAACCCGCCAACCTTCCTTCGCTTTCGCCACGAAGTTTCATACAACATGTGGCACAGGATCCAGCCCTGTTCCAGGAACTCATTTTTCCTCACACCAAAAGGAAGCTATAATATTGAGTATGTAGTTCATAATAGCCTGCCCCGAGGCTTTCCCCAGCGGAAGTGAACGATCCAAAGGGAGGGAAAGGGAATGAAAGGACACGGCACCGTGATGGTTTTGACCTGTTCTTTTCTGGCCCTTGCCCTGCTTTATCCTCAGCCGGTAGAGGCAGGGTGGCTCGAAGGTTGGGCCTACCGTGTTCCCATTACCCTCACCAACAGCGGGGCCCCCCTGGCGGACCATACCCTCAACGTGAACCTGGAAGGGCCCACTTTTCCTTTTTCCCATGCAGCACCGCAGGGAGCGGACCTTCGCCTCACGGACAGCAACGGCACAACCCTGCTCCCCTTCTGGATCGAAACCTGGGATCCCGTGGGAGAGGAGGCCGTGCTCTGGGTCAGGGTTCCCCTAGTCCCTGCCGGTGAAAAGATCCTGTATGCCTATTACGGAAACGGGTCCGCATTGCCCGCAGGCGACGGGTCGGCCACCTTCCTCTTCTACGACGGTTTCGAGAACACGCCTCAGGCCATGAACGCTCCGGAGCCGCTGGATACCCCTTCCTACGACGGATCCGGCCAGATGGTGCACTCGGACGTGGTGTACATCCCGGAAGGCTGGGGATCGCCCAACGCCTACGCCTACTGGATGGCCGTGACCCCTACCCGTGGGGGAACGATGATTACGAGAACCCTTCCATCCTTGCCAGCCATGACGGGACCGTCTGGGAGGTGCCTCCAGGGCTGACCAACCCCCTGGTGCCCAACCCGGCCGACGGTCACCACTGCGACACGGACGGCCTGGTCGTGAACGGTGAGTATCTTGTCTACTATATTCTCGGCGGCACCTCGGAACACACGAGCTACGTTCAGCTGATGCGATCCACGGACGGGATCAATTGGACAGGCCCCCAGACCGTGCTCACGGCCCCTGACTACCTGGTGTCTCCCACCTTCCTCAACGAGGAAGGCTCCATCTTCTGCTGGTACGTGGACTCCCCGGGGTGCTCTGCCTCTTCTTCCACGGTGCACCGGCGCTCTTCAACAGACGGCGTCAACTGGGGAAGCGAAGTGGATGTGGACATGGGGCTTGCGGGTTACGTGATCTGGCACTTTGACATCCAGAGAACGCCCGAAGGGTATGCCATGGTGATCGCCGCCTACCCAAGCGGCGGCAGCTGCGGGCAGTGCAGCCTTTTCTTTGCCGGGAGTACGGACGGGCTCGTCTGGGAAGTGGAGCCGCATCCCCTGCTCACGGCAAATCCCCTTGGATGGGACAACGCGGAGATCTACCGCTCCACCTTCCTGATCAACGATGAAGACCTGAGGATCTGGTACTCGGCTCGAAACACGAACGGCTCCTGGTGGGTGGGTTACACCGAGGGGACGGTGCAGGACTTCCTGGATCAGAAAGCCTCCTGGTGGGACTCGGGTCATGGAGAGATGTCGTATACAACCGAGAAGGCCCGCTCCGGCAGCCATGGTCTCGAGACCGTGGGCGGCCCGGTCTCGCCCCAGCTCTTCAAGATCCTGAACGGTACCTATAGCGCCAACCTGTACATCTACGATGACCTGTCCGTCACCCCCAGCCTCATGTCCCTGCTCCGGCTCTGGGATTACGGCAATGCCACCTATCTTCTCCATGCCATCGGTGTTGGCATCTGGCAGGGAAGCTCGGAAACACACTACACCACGCACAACGAGAACTGGAGTTACACGCCCACGACCATGGATCGCACCGAGGGATGGCACAAGCTCACCATCCGTACCCGGGATGCGGTCTGTGACCTGTATGTGGACGGCACCTGGGTCCGTTCCCTGGATGTGCTCGACGAGCAGGACATCCAGGGCATCTCCCTGGACAGCTATCACGGAGGAACGAGCTGGTTTGACGATGTCTTTGTTCACGCCCCTGCCGAGCCGGAACCCGAGGCTGCGGCAGGCCCTGAACAGAGTCCGGGTATCGAGCTTGTGACCTTTCAGGCCACAGGACGGAATCAGGCCGTGCTTCTCCAGTGGGAAACCGCCTTGGAAGTGGAGGTCGTGGGCTATCATCTCTGGAGGAGTGAAGAGGAGGCCGGTGAGTATGCGAGGATCACATCGGATCCGTTACCCGGGGAAGGAGACCCGCAGACCGGTGCCGTGTACGAATACACGGACAGTGACGTGACGAACGGGCAGCGCTATTTCTACAAGCTGGAATGCCTGAAGACCGTAGGCCCGGGTGATTTCTACGGGCCCGAGGCTGCCGGGCCAGGCCCTGTGCCCTGGTCGACAGCCTCGGCAAACACCGTGTACAGAGGAGGGCATTTACCCTCTGCTTCCCTCAGGGTTAACCTGGCCATGGCACTTCTCGTCCCCCTGACGTTGTCGGTGCTGCTGGGGAAAAAGCGGGCAAGAAGAGGGTAGGCTTTCCCCTTTGATAAACGGCCGTGCATTGTCGGGACGATCCTCTGTGCATCATGATCTTCAGGCTTGGTCGTCTCGTTAAGGACCTGTTCTTCCCCTCGCATGACTGCCACCCTTCAGGGCGCGGGCCATGTGCAGCCTTCCGGTTGACACGCAATTTGGTTCTCACATAGTCTGTTCTGTCTGTGATTGTCCGAAACCCTTGGTCCCATGGGGTGACGCGGCAGCTTACAAATGTAGCGGGGGTAAGAGTGTGCACCTTAAGATCGCCACGGCAATCCTGCTTTGTGCAAGCCTGGCCTGCGCCAACCTTGTTTATGCGAGTGTTGACGACGTCCCGGATGTGAAGGAGGCCGGTGAGCCGTTTCAAGGGGCGGGATCCGCTCCGGTCGTCCAGGGCAGCCGTTCAGGCTTGCCTGGATATCCTGTACGGATTCCATTGTTGAGAGAGGATGGAAGAGCGTTCGACCTGAAGCGGATAGGCCCTCGGTATGAAGATATCCGGGAGCAGAAAATAAAGGCCTTTCTGTCTTCCATGTCCGAGGTCAATGTTCTCCTGCAGATGGCCGCGGGTGGGTACAATGTCATCGGCCCCGGCAATATCAATGGATGGTCGGAAGGGTCCTTTGACAACATTGCCAGGGCCTTCTCAACGGTTCCTCAGTTTGACACGGACAATACCTTTCAAAACTATATAGGTCACCCGTATATGGGTACGACCTTTTACCTGATCGCCAGAAACAGGGGTCTGGGAGTCTTTGGTTCGTGGCTGGTGAGCACGTGCGGATCCATTCTCTGGGAATACGGTTATGAGGCCCTTTATGAGATTCCCTCTGCAAACGACCTTCTGCTCACCTCCAATGTGGGCTTTCTCCTGGGAGAGCTCAGCTGGCAGCTGAAAAGGATTCTCAAGAAAAGCAATGAACAGGAACCGAATTTCTGCAAAGAAGTCCTGATCGTTGCCGTGGACCCCTGGACGGTATTGGCGGACAAGCTGAATTTTGGACAGCTCTGGTCACCCGGCAGGCTCTACTTCAATCCTTACACCTCCCGAATACCCGAAGACCATCTAACACAGAGATGGGAAGATTGAGTGCGACCTGGAGCGGATGGCTCTATGGGAATCCCACCAAGGGATCGATGGAGAGGCTTTGCTCCTTTGATGGGATCCCGTGTTCACGCATTGATACGCGGCCGTTAGCTGGAGCAGGCGTTTCCCTGGTCGGACCGTCTCGCGTTTTTAAAAGCCCACCCCCACCATGACGGCGGCCACGCCGTTTTTGATGTCGACATCTTCCCAGATCTCGGTCAACCCCAGCGTGTAACGCCCGTCGAGCGTGAGGAGTACAGGGCCGACTTCGAGGTCCACCCCGGCACCCACCACGAATCCGAAGTCAAAGGTTTCGGGGCCAAGTGAGGGATCCACGTCCTTCAGGTCCACAGAACTCGATTGTCCAAGGGCTTCACCGCTGAGTTCCGCCAGGATGTTGAAGGCGAAGGAGGGGCCGGCAAAGATGTTCGGCTTGAATCCGCCGATGGGGAGCATCAGCTTTACCAGCACCGGGATCTCGATGTAATCGAGCTTCACGGTGGCCTCTGCCTTGCCCACGATCGGGAAGGTTGCGTCGAGCTTGACCCCCTTCATGGTGTAAAGGACTTCAGGCTGTATCGCAAGAAAGCTCAACACCTCGTAGCAAACGAAAAGGCCGCCTGCGAATCCGGTTCTGAACTGCTTGCTGATTCCCGCTGTACCGAGAACGTTCATGGCGGCATCCACATCATCGCCATAGACGTTGGCAAGGCTCACACCGGCCTTCACCCCGATGTTGAGCTTGTCTCCGGCAGAGGCTGGGGACAGGCTCAGGGTGAGGATGCACATCGTGATGACCACGGGTAGAATCGATTTTTTCATGGCTGTTCTCCCTTCTTTTCTTTTAGCCGAAAAAAAACAAGTGTGCGCCGGACGGCGCACACTTGTTATGAAGAATAATCTGAACGGCCTGAAACCTCATAAACTTTTAGGAAGGGGGAAGCCAAAAGGTCCACAGGCCGATCAGAATCCTGGGTTGAAGGTTTCCGGACGTGTTTCCTCTGTTTGCCGAGGACACGAAGCGGTTGTTCACAAGATCATGTTTTTTCTTTGTGCTGGTTCGATGCGACCGGCTTGTCATGAAAATCTTTGGACAGGTCCTTGCCATGTTTTCTTGTCCTGTTGTTTGCGGTCTCCATTGGAAACCAAAGCCGATCTAGAAATAATAGTGAACGCCTAGAGACACGTTGATCCCGAAAAGGTGCACGTCGATGTTTGGAGCCTCGGGCCCGAATGTGTAGTTCCACAGGTAGCCCACCTCGAAGTTGAAGCCGAGCTCGGGAAGATCAGAGAAAGAATACTCGGCGCCCATCAACCCGCCGAGGTTGAGGTCGTGCGTATCGTTCTTGGCCCCACCCAGAAACGCTATTGCATATCCGAGCTGGCCACCGATGTAGAAGCGGCTGTTCTCCTTCACGACGGGTGCATAGAGGCACTTTCCCATCAGAGCGATTACGTTGGCATAGGTGGAGGTACCAATAATGGGGCCATCGTTATCCACGTACAGATGGAAGAGGTCCCCTTCTATGCCCATGTTGTCGCTCATCCAGTACCTTGCGGATGCGCCGTTGATGATGTTGTCAACAAACATGCCTTGATAACCGAGTCCGAGCCCGGTTGGGACCTCTGCAGCAGCAGGGCCTACAAGCGCCATGGTCAAGACCATTACGGTAAGAATTTTCAGTTTCATGCTTAATTACCTCCCTTTTACATGGCAAGGAGCCTGTCCTGGTTTGAAGCTCGGTCGCGTCGTTTCCTGCTTCGAAATTCCCACTTGTTTTTTTCGGTTCTTCCGCGGTTTCTTTCAGGCGATAATATTATGCTTCTCATAACTAGATACCGTTAAACAGTTCGACGATTGACAGGGCCGTTTTTTGGCCCTCCGTTTTCTTCCGCTATCACCTCCTTTCCTTCTCCTGTCCATCTAAAGTGCTCTTTAACCTGCTTTCACCTTCGATAAAGTTACGTTTGCTTACCCTTCTGCTAATGCCATAGAAGAAGGTTTTATTATTTTTCAAAGTAAATATCAATGGCTTTTCAAATGTTTAATTCCATCTCTTAAAGAACTTTCTCAGTTTTTTACACAATAATGAAACCAATTGCAAGAAAAAAATGGGAAAATAACAAGAAAAATATGTATAGTTATAATGTACAATATAGAGCCGTTCACCAAACCGGCCATTGATTCGCGTCCTGTAATATGCAAAAAAGTGTCATAATTGGAGGTCAAGCAGAGAAGACCAGGAGGAGATGGCCATATGGCACCGAGCTTACTGATGAACCGCCCGAGATCAAGGCCGCCGGATGATGGGGCCTATGCGCCAGACGCGAGCCTGCAGTGGTGGTATTTCGACGCAGTGCTTGAGAGCGGGCACCG
Source organism: uncultured Thermodesulfobacteriota bacterium (assembly GCA_964609935.1). Taxonomy (GTDB): domain Bacteria; phylum Desulfobacterota; class DSWW01; order DSWW01; family DSWW01; genus CAYTRL01. The sequence goes on from CAZSUQ010000059.1 coordinate 7,169, forward strand.
CCTGCTGACCTTTTACATTCCCAGGTCTCCCGGTTCCATTGAGGGCAACGAGCCGGGTCTGCCCTTTCTGGACATCGTCCTTAGAATGCCGGATGGGGAGACGATCCGGGAGAGGCGCCATTTCAAGCCTGCCGAGCTCGTGGCGGCCCGGGGGCGGCTCGAGGCGAGCTTTGGAACCGATTGCTCGGTTTGTTTCGAGGAGGGCAGGGGGGAGGGG
>CAZSUQ010000059.1:7395-13166 GCA_964609935.1 uncultured Thermodesulfobacteriota bacterium
CCCCCTTTGGGGGGGTTGGTTCCCTGGGGGCCGGGGGGCCGGGGGATTTCGGCAGGTATCTCATCAAGGGGAGGGCCGGAAGGCTCGGCTACGACCTTCAGCTACTGCCGGACATGCCCCCTTGGGCGCCCACGACCCGCAGTGGTCGCTTCCCACACGCCCTCATCATGCTCTTAAAGCGATCGCTTGCCAGGCGGGACTATTTCCATTACGTACCTCTTGTGCCCAGGGGGAGGCTCAGCGGGCAGATCACCCTGGACGGTGAGGCGATCGACGCAAAAGGGACCGGGTACCATGAGCAGGGGCGGCTGAACTTTGATCTGGGAAATTTCGTGCCGGTCTGGTACTGGCTGCACATCGAGCACCCTCCCTGGACCATTCTGTCAGGCACTGCATCTGTGCCTCCTTGGATTCCCAGCCTCAAGGATCCGGCGCCGGGCGGAATTGCGTATGTACAAAAGGGGGATACGTGTCTCATGGCCGCCCTTGATGTCAGTGGGGTCTTCGTGGACTGGAAGCGGCTCGTGAAACGGGATCCTGGCGCCCAGGATGAAAGAAGCATGGCCTGGGAAGCAGATGTGAGATTCATGCGCCCGGGTCTCAGGGTCAAGGCGAAGCTCGTCTCAACCGATGTTCTCGAGTTTGTGCCTTTTGAATATCACGAAAAAACACCGGTCAGGCCTTACTGGGGCCAGACCGTTGCCAGTGCCGATGTCGAGATCCTTCATGGGCTGAAACGAACCAGATTCAGGACCGAGGGCCTGCTGGAAACCATGGTTACAGGTTGCCCACAAAAAACCTAATACACTGTTTTCATAAGTTATTTTTCCAGATACGCGTCCACCCAAAGCCCCAAGTACAAACCCAATCCTCCACAAATTCATCTAACCCAGATATTGCACGAGTTACCAAAGGCCGTATCCGATCGAATCATTCATGACCGGAACACTCATGAATTCAAGGCCAAAAGAGTGATCCGAACCCAAGAAAGGGGAGAAACCTTTTATCAGTATGTTCAGGATCTTGGCCGACTGATAAAAGGCATTGATATTATGTGCTTACACGATTTCATGGGCCCTTCGAGGGCAGGAGAAGGACATGAGACAGAGAAGATATTCGGGTTTTGCTGGATCAGCATTACTGGTGCTGGCCCTTTTATTGACGGTTCCCGACGCAGCAGGGGGTGAGGGTGGAGAGGTGCTTGGTGGCGAAGAGGCCTTCAACGCATCTCTGGGCAGGTATGTGAAGGAGGGTGTGGTTGATTATACGGGCTGGGCCAGGGATCTCGATGGGCTGAATCGATTTGTTGACTTCCTTGAGGAGGTTGAACTAGAATCCCTTTCTCCAGACGAAAAAAAGGCGCTTTTCATCAACGCCTACAATGCCTTCATGCTCCGGATGATCTTCGATCATTATCCGCTCAAGAGCGTCTTTGAGATCAAGCCGGATCCCTTCAAGCAGAAGCGCTTCAACCTGGGCGGGGACAAGGTCTCCCTGGACCACATTGAACATGAGATGCTCCGGAAGATGGGCGACGCGCGTATCCATTTCGCCATCGTGTGTGCGTCCAGGGGATGCCCGGACCAGGCCAGCGAGGTATACAGGGCCGAGAGGCTGGATGAGCAGCTAGATAAGGCTGCCCGTCGATACTTCTCCCAGGACAAGGGACTGGTGGTGGAAGGGAACCCACCCAGACGCATCAGGGTGAGCAAGATCCTTGAGTGGTTCGGCAAGGATTTTGGCAGGGGGGACGAGGAGAAGGTTCGATTTATCACAAGGTTTGCGCCGAAGGAGTGGAAAGCATCCCTGGAAAAGGGGGCGGATTCCCTTTCCCTTGGATACCTCGATTACGACTGGTCCCTGAACGGTCAATAAAGAAGAAGTCATTCCCATGTCTTTTTTGATATCCATATTACTTGTTATTTATGCCACGGCGTCCGTGCTCCTGCTGTTGTACGGGATCAACACCTACCTGATGATCTACTACAGCCTTTCCTCCCGCTGGCAAAGGCCGGGCAAGGGGCCCAGGAATGCTTCTGTGGGGGAACCCTCGTGGCCGGGGGTGACGGTACAGCTCCCCATTTACAACGAGCGGAACGTATCCGAGCGGGTGATCCGTGCTTCCGCAGCTCTGGATTACCCACGAGAGAAACTCGAGATCCAGGTGCTGGACGATTCCAGTGATGAAACAAGGGACCTCATAGACAGGCTGGTTGAGGAACTCGCCCGTACAGGCCTGGACATCAAGGCCGTCCGCCGCGCGGACCGCACGGGTTTCAAGGCCGGAGCGCTGGCACACGGTATGGAACTCGCCAAAGGAGAGTTCCTTGCCGTGTTCGATGCTGATTTCGTCCCTCAGCCGGACTTCCTGAAGAAGACGATCCCTCCTTTTTTCGAAGACGACAAGGTGGCCTTTGTTCAGGCGCGCTGGGGACACGTAAACCGCTGGGAGAACACGCTCACCATCTGCCAGTCTCTGGGCATCGACGGGCACTTCCAGGTGGAGCAGCCGGCAAGGGCGAACAGCGGGCTGTTTATGAACTTCAACGGCACGGCCGGTGTGTGGCGCCGCAGGGCCATTGAGGATGCCGGAGGGTGGTCGGCAAAGACCCTCACCGAGGACCTGGATCTCTCCTACCGGGTGCAGCTGTGCGGCTGGAAGCCTTGCTACATACGCGACGTGGTGGTGCCCGCAGAGGTTCCCTCCACCATGGCCGGTGTGCGGAGCCAGCAGTTCCGCTGGGCCAAGGGGTCCATCCAGACAGCGATCCTCATGCTGCCCCGGGTCTGGCGCGGACCCTACAGCCTGCTCAAGAAGGTGGAAGCGTTTCTCCACCTCACCAACTACGGGATCCATCCCATGATGCTCATCCTGGCCCTTCTGGCCTTTCCGGTCCTGTCCCTTGATCTTGTGCAGGCGCCCATGTCTTTCTGGATCGTTGTTGCAGGACCTCTTGTTGCCGCAACGCTCGGGCCTTCCACCATGTACGCGGTGGCCGCTCTGCGCAATCCCGGCAGGAAGATTTCCCTTCTCTGGCTGCCCCTCCTCATTGTCTATGGAACCGGAATAGCGGTCTCCAACACGGTAGCCGTTTACGAGGCTATCGTGGGAAAGACCAGTTCCTTTATCCGGACCCCGAAGAAGGGGGGGGAAAAGCGGTCCGGCTACCGGCTGAGCCGGAATCGTGTCTGGATGTTCGAGATCTTCATGGGTGTCTACTCCATTGGTTCCGTCCTGGCGGCGATCAGGAATGAACACTATGGGATTCTGCCTTTTCTGTTGATCTTTGCATCCGGGTTTCTCACCGTTGGAATGCGATCCGCAGTCAGCCTGGCCAAAGACGCATGAAGCGCCTCCTCTCCGTCCTGTCGGCCCTTCTCCTGCTCCTGGGGGTCTTTCTTTTCAGTCGAACAGCGGACATCGGCGCAAACCTCAGGTTGTTCAATACAGGGTTCCTGCTCGCTTCCGCAGGGTATCTCGGCCTTCTTTGCTGGGGCCTGCCGTTGCGTGGCAGGGGTTGGTACCCGGTGCTGATCGCCCTTGTTCTCGTACCGAGGCTGTTCGCCCTCCATCTCGTTCCATCCAGTGACATGGCGAGGTACGCCTGGGAGGGTCGCATCCTTTGCCAGGGCTACAACCCCTTTTCCGTTGCACCGGACGATCCGGCCCTGATCCCTTACAGGGACGACGTCTACCCCGGGATCAACCACAAGGACATGCCGGCCATCTACCCTCCTCTGACACAGGCCGTGTTTGCATTGCTTTCCATGTTCACACCGAGCATTGAAGGCTTCCGGCTCTTCATGCTGGTTGTGGAATTCCTCGTCCTTGCCGTTCTCTACGGTTGGATCCGGAGCCTGGGGCTACCGAGGGAACGGGTCCTGATCTATGCATTGAACCCGCTCGTTGTGATCGCCATTGCCGGACACGGGCACCTGGAAGCCATGCAGGCCCTCCTGATGCTTCTCTGCTTTGTTTGCCTGAGCCGGAAACGGGAAGGGATGGGCATGGTCTTTCTCACCCTTGCGGGAATGGTGAAATTCCTCGCCCTTTTTGCCCTGCCGTTTCTGGTGAAGAGGAAGACCCTGAAGTTTGTCCCGCTCTGTCTTGGAATCATCGGGATCGGCTACCTCCCCTTTTTCTTTCTCGAGGGCTCCTTTTCCTTTGGCAGCCTCCTCCCCTTTTTCACCCGGCTCGAATATTATTCCCTCACCTATGCGCCGCTCCGGTGGCTGCTGGGAACGAACGGTGCTTTCGTGGTGACCGCATCCGTACTGCTCGTTCTCCTGGCAGGTCTCTGGCTGACCCGCACGCGAGCCGAGCAGGCTGTCCCTGCTTTTCTGCTGGCGCTCATCCTGATGAGCCCCACCGTCCACTACTGGTACGTGGTACCGATCCTGGCCCTGGGAACGGTCTGGAGATCGCGTGCCCTGATCGCCCTCTCGCTCCTCTTTCTTCCCTACTTTGACGTCATGCAGCGGCTTTCCTTTGAAGGGGTGTTCGAAGGAGCCTGGTGGCGGCCCGTGGCAACGTACCTGCCGTTCCTTGTGATCCTGTGGCTGGAGATGAGCGGAAGGTGGCCTGCTTTCAGGGTTCGAATCACGAGCATTGGGTTCGTCGTGCCCGTGCTGGACGATGCGGACTCGTTGAAAACCCTTCTCGGCTCCATGGAAGGAGCCGGTGTTCATCCCGAACAGGTCGTTGTGGCCGACGGCGGGAGCAGGGATGAAAGTGTGGAGGTGGCCACGAAGTGGGGGAGCCGCGTGGTTGCGTGTCCGCGACCGGGAAGGGGATACCAGATCGCCCGCGGAGCAAGAGGGCTCAAATCGGAAATCACCCTCATCCTGCACGCAGACAACGTTGTTCCCCCGGACATGATCCAGGCGGTTTGCAAAGCGGCTTCCGCCTATCCCGATGCCGCGGGCGGAGCATTTCGGTTGAGGTATTCCAGGTCAGGATTCCGTATGCGGCTCCTTTCGTTCTTCAGCAATGCAAAGGCTTCCCTGTTCGGGGTGAGCTTCGGGGACCAGGGACAGTGGTTTCGCACCGGCTCGGTTGCGATCCCGGAGATCCCCCTGATGGAAGACGTGGAGATGGCCGTCCGCCTGAACGACCGGGGAAGTCCTGTGCGGATACCGGCCCGGCTGGCGGTTTCCACACGGCGATACACGGAAAAGGGGAGGCTTCGTGTGATCCTCTCCGTGATTGCCTACACGGCGGGGTATCTCTTTCAGCGCAGGTGGAACGATGCCGTGCCCGACACCACCGACCTGTACAGGCGTTATTACGGGGACAAGGCCGAATCCATGTCTACCGAGCCTGTAAGCTAGCCCGCATATTTCATGAAGCCTTCCACCGCTCTCGCAACGAAGTTTCATGCAATATGCGGGCTCGTTGCTCGGAGCTGTTCGGGATTCCTTCGGAGATTTGAGCGGGGCGACTTTGTAGGGGGAGGGAGAGACGGAGCTCCGAACAGCTCCGGACCTTCCTTGGAACAGAGTGGGACTTGCAGACTGCCTCGTTCGTTACGGTGTTGCGGCCAGCTTCGGACCTCCAATGGCGCTGGATTCCGGATAGGTGACCCAGAGATCGTTGTTCAGATCAAAGGCGAGGTCAAAGGGTGCTGCGCCTGGAACGGGCTCGAAATCGTTGGGCGGGTCGGAGGGGACAAAAGCGGCGCCGCTCCAGGTGAAGGTCGCTACATCGTTGTTGCCCGAGTTTGCCACCACGATGACCTCGGTGAGTACGGGCGGGTCCCCGATCTCGGTTT
>CAZSUQ010000060.1:0-13147 GCA_964609935.1 uncultured Thermodesulfobacteriota bacterium
TCGGGGGGTCCTTCACATACTCCGTCTCCTTGCCCTTGAAAACGCCTTTACGGAAATACTGTTTGTTCGTCTTGTCTGTAAATGCGAAGTAGAGGCCTCGCTGGGTCTTTAAGTACATTTTCCAGTAGGTGAACTGGATCATGCCGCTAGAGCTGTCATCCAGGTAGAACATGAAGGTGTAGGTCCAGGAGAAGAAGGAACCTTTTGTGGGCTGGGGTACGAGTTCCTGTTTTGTGAGGCCCTTGTGAGCCCGTGTCTTGACTCCGCCCTTGAAGTTGTAAATCTTCTTGATGGCCAGTGCTGTTCCTGCAGCCAACGCCACGGTCAGAACCACGATAATCAGCAAAGAGCCCTTTGCTCTCACGTCGTACCTCCTTGCAAGTGTCCGACATTCTTCGTCCGGAAGAACGCGGATCACGGCATACCGTCACTTATCCAATGCTACCATTCTCTTCTCGTTTCCCAGGATCATCGTTCCAGAGATAGACCGGATGTCCCAGGCGCCGAACATGTACGAGGGACAGCCGATCACAACGTTCAAGCCCTTCTTCACTCACGCTGTCTTTTCTCCCGATCAGAATGATCTTCCGAACTCCGCACGGAGCGGATGGTACACGAGATTTATCAGCTGGTGCATATCCTGGGGTACAAACGTGGGAGGAACAGAGAAAACATACGTGACAAAGACCGCTTCGGAAACATCCAGAACCTCTGTGAGTGTGTATCCCGTGGATCCATAGATGCCCCCATGCTTGTAGCCTTCATCGTCCTCATAGTAGAGCCTCATGTGATCCCTGACGATCTCGTTCTTCATGTTCAAAATGTTTGCCCACCCACCTGGTTCCCCCACAATCAGGGACCACCGGTAAGGATCCCGGTTCAACGCTTTTTCCGCCTCGTCCATTCTTCCGTCTACGCGAACACCTACCGGGTTGTTTGAATTGTACCACGTCATTCCAACCGCTTTTTCATTGAAATCCGTCGCCATTTCTGAATCGATTGCTGAAAAGAATGCCTTGACCCACCCGGGGATCTTCACTTTCCCGGTGAAACACAGGTATCCCGGGTAGTAACGGCTTACGGTCAAAAGGGAAAAATCTTCAAGTTCACCGAACAGCGGAAGGACGGCTTTGTTGTAGATGACCCTCTGCACTTCGACAGGTCCATCGATGCAGCCGACCATATGCGGAATGATGTTCTTTTCCGGGTCGAGCTTCACTTTGCAGGGAAGACCCTTTATTTTTGCCAGGGCAGTGGATCGGAACATCAGCGTGAAATTCTCGCCACTGCCTCCTCCTTGCTCGGTCACGCCATAAGCCTTGTAGGAAGCCGATTTTGTGATATCAAAGATGCTCCAATAATTACTGGCCACAATCTTCTCAACGTTTTTGATTACCTTTCCCTTCTTGTTCTTGACCTCCTGCAGTTCATGGCTCACGTAGTCCTTGGGAGTCCTTCTTCGCTGCTTACCCTCCTTCCCCCCTTTTGCATCCTTCAGAAGATACGCCCAGGCCTTTCCCCCATCCACAGGGTCCTCTAGGCAAACTTCGATGCCTTTATTAAAGTCTGCCGGAAGTGTGTCTTTCCGGATTCTGTCTCCCGTGTCCTTGATGATGAATACCAGTTCTCCCGCTTCCTCGAGTAATCGATGGTTTTCAAAAGAAACAAAATCAATCAAGTCGCTCTTCTTCTTGTAGGTGCCCTCAACGAACTCCACGTTCCTGTTTACCCTGTCAAGGACCGGGGCACCCTCCTCATACACATTTATCTGAAAGGGGACTTCGACCAACTTGCCCTGCTCAAGGCGGTAGAGTGCCAGGTTGGAGATCGACCTCCTTTTGTTCTCATCAAAAAGTGTCTCAATCTGCGGTTTTCCGATTTTGATTCTTACAGCATCGTAAGTGCGGTGAATGGTTTTACTCTCCCCTTGAACAGGATCTTGAGCTTGTGCGGGAAATAGTGTCAGGGCCGTAACGATAAAATGGACGGAGAGGTAAAGAACAAGAACTTTGATATTAAAAAAGCTGCGAATCATTGGAACATCCCTCTTCCTGTAACGTGCGTACACTGAATACGGATTTCTTGCCATCCCTTGTACCGACCAGACCTCCGAAAATGGAAAATTTGGAATTCTTTCCAGTTCTACCTTTTTCAGAAGTTCTGAAAAAAGCTTGTTTATCTTGTATCAAACCCCCTTCTTCCGCGAGTTGGAACTTGATCAAACGAGTAGGGGTGACCACAGTTCCGTCGTCACGGGTCAGGAATGGCATCGCAGAGTTGAGAGTGAGCAGGCCAGGGCCCGTCCGGCTCAAGAACCGGGTGTGGAAAACCAGACATTATTCCCCTCCCGCTTGCTTAAGATGCTCTCCTCCTTGAGGACATTGGCCACAAGCACGTCCAGGCGCGAGGGCACTCGGGGGAAACGGGCCGCACACTTGAACCGCGCGTACGGATGGGACGCGCCCTGGAACTCCTCCACGAGCTGGGGTACGGTCGCCCGGCCGAGCCGGGAAAGTGCGTCCAGCACCGTGTCCTTGAGCACCGTGTAGTAGTCCTCGAAAAACCGGTAAAAGGTCACGCACTCTTCCGTGCCTTCCACCACATCCTTTTCCTGGATGGGGTGGACAGCACTGTAATGCATTTCATCGGACAGACGTTCTGCCCAGATCACGCTGCGGTGGGCATCGGTGGCCAGCTTGACATACCCTTGCTCCGCAAATCGGGCGAATTTGCCCATCATAGTGATGCATGTGTTCATGCTGGAGTTCAAGAAGGCGGGGTTGATCTCCAGGGTGGCGTCACCGGTGAGGAAGACCTTGTGTTCCGGGTCGTAAAAAGAAAGGTGCCCAGGGCTGTGGGTGGCGTCGTGCACGGCAAAGAAGCGCCCCACCTCCCACCCCCAGAACTCCACATCCCCAAAGGTTTTTTTCACGCGATCCTCGTTCGAAAGGATCTGTGCGCATTCCGCCAGGGTCCGGATGCCGCGGAACATGTGCCGCAGGTTTCGCTCAACGAGCTTCTGGGCCAGGCCATCGGAAAGCCAGGACACTGCGTGAGGCACGGCCGTGGGAAAGGCCAGCGGCATCTGCCGCCAGGGATTGTAATACCAGGAAAGCTCTCTTAACTCACCGGTCCAGTGGCTCCATAAATCAATGGTAGAGACCTCGTCCTCCGGTAGCAGAAACCGAACATCATCGTATCCCGCCTCCAGGATGACGTCGTTATTGGCCACGTGGTCGAAATGCCCCTGGGTGAGCATGAGTATCAAGCGCCTGGCCCCGTCCCTTCTGTATCGCCTCAAGAGCTTCAGGATGGGTTCCCGGTAGTAGGCATACGTACCCGTATCCACCAAGAGCACCAGGTCCTCGTCCCGCAGTACAAAGCAGTTGCACGAGGGGGGCTTCAGGAAAAACTGGGTGGAGATGTATCCCTCCACCTCCCAGATGTCCGGCGCGATCTCCATAACACGGGAGCGCGCAAACTCCTTGGTCGGAAACATTCCCGGGACAACACCTTGAAAGGGCATTTGCGTCTCCTGCTCGATAAAGCATTCTCACAATGCTCAGGGATGTCTCCCTCGCATGGAACGGCATGCGTAACACTCATCCTGACCGGCTTTATTTTCAAGGCGGTCGGACTAGCGACCCGGATGAATGCTTCCGACTTCCGTTCAATATGAATCGTCCACCAGATCAAAGACCCTGACGTAATCCACATACCAGAAGTCAGGAAGTTGTGCATTTTCAATGGGGCACATGAATACCCAGCCGTCCCCGACCTCATCCGTCAACTTGATGTATCCAGGTTCCTGGGAAACGCCCCCTGCGGCCGTTCTCCACACCTCTCTGCCGTCGATGTAAAAAACATACTCATCCGGTGACCACCAGAGACCGTAGGTGTGATAGCCATCCATAATTCCTGGTGTGATGGAGACCCGCTCGGCACTTTGCCCTTCCGGGCCGTATCCGTCCCAGTGCAGGGCATGATTCGTGAAACACTTCGTGAGTCCCGTGGCCCAGGGTTTCTCCATGATGTCGATCTCGGCCCCGTCCCTTCCCCCATCTCCGATGCTCCCCACCCTACCGGTCATGAGCCAGAATGCCGGCCAGTGCCCGCACTCGCTGTGGAGCTTGATACGGGCCTCATAATAACCAAAGGCGTGTTCGAATTTGTCCTTCGTGCGGATCGCACCGTCATAGTATAGGCCCCCCTCCTCGTAGGTCTCCACAACCAGGCTGCCATGACCGTCGAGATAAGCGGCATCGCTGGTCCAATAACCACCCTTTCTTTGACAATTCTCACAGACATGACTCCACTTGGTTTCGTCCAGGATCTCGCCACTGAACTCGTCTTGCCATGCCAGCTCCCATATTTTTGCGGGAGGCAAAGGAGGCAGAAACTCCTGAACAAACCGGGTGATTGAAAAGACATATGCCTCCTGGTCCGGAAGGGAGGCAGGTAGCTCTATCAGGAGCCCGTCCTCCCCCTGTGACCATCCCGGGCAGGGACCGGCTCCCAACAGCTCGATCTGGACAGGATCCGGAGCAAAGTCGGTCAACAAGACGCTTTCCCCCGAAAGCCCTCCCAGCACAATGGCATACACCTTCTGATCTGTCTGGTTATGCGTGAAACGTACGGCCTGTCCGGAACCGGTCACCCCCTCTGACCTGTTCCAAGGCCTTGTGTTGTAAATGGCCTCGCCGTTCACATCCAGCCATCTTCCCAGAGCGAGCAGCGGCGCCTGCTGGATGTCCGGGATGATTCCCTCGGCCGTGGGCCCCACGTTGATCAGGAGATTCCCGTTCTTGGACACGATATCCACGAACAGATGGATCAGTTCCTCTCCGGTGAGCATGTTCTCCTCGGTCTCGAACCGGTTGTACCCCCAGCTGGTACCCAGCGTTTTACACCGTTCCCACTTCTTGGACTCGATCTGATCGAACTCGGAGAACTCCATGGTCATGTACCCGAAGTGCGGCGGATAGTAAGCGTTGATCAGATCCCATAGGTCCGTTATTGCCGGACCGTGCAAAACGGATCCCGTCGCTTTCCTATCCCATGAATGCTGTTGGAGATTGGCAGCAGACACGGATCCTCCGGGACCGTAACCGAGCAGCCAGTCGAGCAGATCATAGAGCCACGGGTTGCGGTCCAAGGGGCGTTGAATGAATGAGGAGTCCAGGAACCGGTCGTTGATCATGCCATCGGGCACGGCTGCATAGTAATCCGCGATCATCCCCCACTTGAACTCGAACCCTGCGCCCGTGGGATAGGAAATGTCGTTCCAGAGCAGGCTCGGCCGGTAACGATCGATCAGTTCGCGGTAGTGGTTCTCTGTGTACCACCCTTCTTCCTCATTATTCAGGTGGGATTGAAGCTGCCGGATCGGGCCGGGCCCGCTGGGAAAGCGGAAGTTCCAGTCCAAGCCGCCTGAATAGTAGGCACCGAACCGCAGCCCCTGAGCGCGTACGGCCTCGGCCAGCTCGCCCACCACGTCCCGCTCCAGCTGCCACCCCGCAACAAGGGGGTTGGGCGTTTCGCTGGGCCACAGCAGGAAACCGTCGTGATGTTTGGCGGTCAGGACCACGTATTTGGCGCCCGACGCCCTGAACAGATCGGCCCAGGCGGCAGGATCCCACGTATCACCCTCTTCGATCGCCTCCTTCCACATGGGACCAAAGTTTGAATAGGGAAAGTCTTCTCCGTATGTGGCATTGTGGTATTCCCGGATGCCCGCATTATAGACCATATTGAAGCGGTACCACTCCCCCCTCCCGGGAACGGCGTAGGGGCCCCAATGGATGAAGATTCCCAGCTTCTCCTCATCGAACCATGCGGGTGTTTCACGCTGGTTGAGTTCGATCACGGTGGGCTGGAAGGGGTGGTCCATGGGATCACACGCCAGGGACAAGAAGAGAGCGATCAAGCAAACGAGCATCCCTGCTGATTCCGTTGATCCTTCTTTTCGCATCGGTAACCTCCTATCCTTGTGAGAACACGTCCTACAACCCGGAATTGTCTTATCGACAGCCGACACCTCAATCAGCGGGCCTGATTGAGATGGTATGCTCTGCCTGGGCCGGGTCCGTGAAAACGCGAAGAATTTCCATGTCTTCGTCCCATTGGCTGGACCAGGCGCCCTCGGGATCGATGACCGACAGTACCCAACCGTCGGGAAAATGGCGTGCAGCCGGGATGTAGATTTCCGTCGGACCGGTGACGCCGGATTGCGTTTCGAATTGGAGGGTGAACTCGCGGGACCGGGGATCGTAACGCCAGGCGAGCGGCCGGCCGGCGATTCGTTGCGGGAAGACGCGAACCGTGACGTCGGCCTCCTCGGGCACGAAGCCGCCGTTCATATAGGCGTACTGCGTCCAGCCGGCCATCATTTCGTCCAGGTAATTGAGCAGCTCGATTGTATAATCAGGATTACCGCCCCAACTCCACTCGCCCACGGCCAGCGGCATCTTCAGGACGTCCACCTCGGCCCGCCGGTTTTTCACCCACAACGCGACATCTGCGGCGCCGGGTTCCCAGGTCCCGTTTAGCAGGGAGAGCGGGTAGTTGTGGGGAAAGTAAACGAGACGCGGATGTCCGTTTCTTGGATCATTCAGAGGCGGGATATAGGAGGGAAGACCCTGGTTGGGGCCGCCGGCGCGCGGTTCAAAGAAAATCCACGAATCGTTGTCCACAGTGCGGATGGCATCGATCATGCGCTGGATGAACCCGTGCATTTTCGTCTCGTCGAATTCCCGGGCGCGGAACAGGTCCGCGCCGTGCCAGGGCTCGTTCATCAGGTCGTAGCCCAACACAGCGGGGTGGTCCTTGAACCTTTCGGCCACGTGCGCCCACATCGCGGCGTAGTGGTCCTGCAGCTCCGGATGGTCGCCCTCGTAATCAAAGAAGTTGTCGAAGGCGCGGATCATGTCCGGTGACAGGTAAAGCGTTGGCCAGCCGAATTCGCAAAGACCGGAGATATTGGGGAGACCGTCGGTGATCGTCGCCCAAGCAGGCGCGCCGTTGTAGATCTCCTCGGGGAAGCAGGAATTAAGGGATGGCCCCCAAAGGTCCTGGTGCATGTCGAAAACGACGTTTATACCGGCCTCGGCGAGCCAGTCCATCCGCTCCGCCACCTCATCCAGATAGGCATCGTCATACACACCCGGCTCCGGTTCGACGCTGATCCAGAAGATCAGGTAGCGAACGAAGTTGAATCCCAAATCCCTTGACATCGCGATCACGTCCTCGCGGGTGACCCAGGGGTGTCCGTTGAACTTGGCGAATTGGCCCAGGCTCGTCCCGTGAAGGACGAGGGCCCGACACTGGTCATCGACAAGCACCCGCCAGTCCGGATCTTCACATGAATGATTGTTGTAATGGTTGTCGTCACGATCATCATCGTTGCCGCCACCACAGGACATGACCAACCCCACCGCAGAGCCAAGGACCAGAGCCATGAGCAGAATCAAATGAGTCTTCGCATGCGTCATAAGATCGTATCCCCCGCTGATCCGCTAGATCCCCATCCTTTTGCCGATAATCTCCTTCATGATCTCCGTTGTACCCGCAAAAAGTGTCGTGGCACGTACATCACAATAGGCATTTGCAATCGGGTATTCCTTCATGAAGCCGTATCCGCCGAAGAATTGGAGACATTGGTCAACGGTTTTTTTCAATTCCTCCGAGCACATCCACTTCGCCATGCTCGTCTCGGTGACGATGTCGGTTCCTTTCACGTGCTCCTGAATGAGGCGATCCATGAAGGCTTGGAGCACTTCGGCCATCGTGTACATCTCCACAAGCTTGAACCTCGTGTTCTGAAGCTTGATGAGGGGCTTTCCGAAACAGAACCGTTCCTCACAATACTTCTTTGTCCATTCCAGGACGCCCCAGATGGCCGACATGGCCGATATGGCACAGATGAGCCGCTCCTGCTGGAGCTTGACCATCATCTGGATGAAGCCTTTGCCCGGCTCGTGCCCCAGGAGATTCTGTGGTGGAACCCGACAGTCCTCGAAAAACAGCTCCGCCGTGTCTTGGGCATGGAGTCCGATCTTGTCGAGCTTGCGGACCTTTTGATACCCGGGCGTCCCGTCTTCCACACAGATTAGGCTCAGCCCGGCGTGACGCGGCTTCGCTTTGGGGTCAGTCACGCAGGCCACGATGACGAGGTCGTTAAGAAAACCATTCGAAATAAAAGTCTTCTGACCGTTCAACACGTACGAATCGCCGTCTTTTACCGCGCAGGTCCTGATCGCCTGAAGGTCCGAGCCGGCGTCCGGTTCCGTCATGGCAACGGCCGTGATCGTATCCCCGGTCGTGCAACCTGGGAGCCAGCGTTTTTTCTGCTCCGCGGTGCCGAATGCCGAGATGTAGGGCACCACGATGTCGCTGTGAATGCTCAACCCTATGAGCTCAAAGGCTCCGATGATGTTCATTTCCTCAGCCTGTACCGCGCTAAAGAGAAAGCCGGCATCCGAGCCGCCGTATTCTTCCGGCAGCCAGGAAGCGAGGAAGCCCTGCTCGCCTGCTTTGTTCCAGAAGGCACGAGGTATGGTCCGCGCACTTTCCCATTCCGCCCGGTGGGGGACCACCTCCTTTTCCAAGAACTTCCGGAATGCATGCCGGTAGATCTCGTGCTCTTCCCTGTAGATTTCCCGCTTCATCGTCGTCATCTCCTATGCTTCATTACGTGATGATCGCGTAATGCCTTTCTTCAAAATGGCCGAATTCCCCAAACGAACATGATTGCCTAGCGCGAACCGGACACAAGGAGCCTCCACAGATTCAACATGAAATGGAATGGAGCCTTGACGTGGCCTCATTCTTATGATACATGTGTACCATATTTTAGGTACACTTATGAACTATATGTATCATTTCTTTTTCAGGAGGTCAAACAAATAATGCCTGTATCAAACAAGAGAGGCCGCGCTACGAGAGAACAGTTGCTGTCAGCAGCCGAACAGTGCCTTGCGCGGAAGGGTGCTGCAACCACGATGGAGGAAATCGCAGCACAGGCCGGAAGAACCCGGATCACGGCATACCGTCACTTCGAGAGCCGCGACCATCTCTTGATGACCGTCTTTGCACGAGGTTGGGCGGAATTGTCTGTAGAGTTGGCCAAGATTGCTGAGAAGACCCCGACCTTTGAGGAAAGGCTCGTAGAGGGTATCGCCTTATCGGTGAAGGAACTTCGAGCCCGACCCCACATTGCCTGGGCCCTCTCACCCACTACGCTCGGAACCCACTGGGAAGATGTTGACACAGACCGCAGGTTTCGCGACCTGGTCGCTTCTTTTATGCGACCCTACTTTCTCGACGCGAAACGGGAAGGCATCCAAATGGCAGACGTGGATGAATCCATTGAGTGGATCCAACGACAGATTCTCCTGCTCTTTACCATGCCCTTAAATAGTGGAACCAGCCTTGAGCAAATACAACGGCACGTGCGGACCTTCATCGTTCCGAGTATTTTATGCAAACCATAGATTTGTGATTTGGCGGGCTGCAGGATAGTGAGGTTGATCCTAGTAGTTCATATTTCAACAAGTTCACGCCATCGCCTATGATATAAGGTTGCTATCGTGGACCACAAGAGAACCGATCGCCAAATTCTTACGATTGGGGTTCGAAATCTTTGAAACCGCGAACAACCTTCCTTCAATCAGGTAAGGGTGAAGCACCCAAGACTCCACCCCTTCATTTCCTGTGATCTGTCCCCTTGGACGGTGAATGTGATATGCTTTCAGTAATTCTTAAGCCACGGCAGGGGAATCATTCGAGATGAATCGTATCGCTGTACTCATTCTTCTTCTGACAGTCTCATGCTCTGCGACTGAGGACAAACTCGTGGGGGATGATACCGACTCCAAAAGCGGTGAGTTCCGTGTCCTGAACTACAACATTTGGGGCTTGCCCGAATTCATCACCGACTCGGAGCCTGAACGCCGAATTTCTCTGATCAGTCCCCTTCTCAACGATTTTGAAATCGCGCTTGTGCAGGAAGATTTCTCTTATCATGACTTCCTCACGCTCGAAACGATGCACCCGTATCAATCGGAATCAAACAACACAGGCATTTTCCCCCCTGATGCGATGGGAGATGGGTTGAATCGGTTTTCATGTTACCCATTTTCGGATATGCAGCGGGTTCCCTGGCCGGACTGCAACGGAATTCTGGACTGTGGTAGCGATTGCCTTGCCACAAAGGGGTATTCATACGCACGACACCAGATTCGGGCGGGCGTTGAGATTGACATCTACAACCTTCACTATGAAGCGGGCCGCTGCGCCGAAGACTTTGTCGTACGAGAGGAAGGTACAGACAGGATCCTTGTGGATATCGCCCAGCGGTCTGCTGGCCGTGCGGTGATCGTTGTTGGTGATTTCAACCTGCTCGCAAGGGACACAGGCGACACCCCCATGTTGGAGAGGTGGCATGAAGCTTTCTTGGACGTCTGTGTGGTGCTTGCATGCGAGCAGATAGATTCGGGAGCGCGACGCGAGGTTACATATCTTCGCGATGGTGACCGGATCAAGCTCAAAGCACTGGAGCACGCTTTAGGCGACGAGAGATTCTATGACGCCGAGGGCCAAAAGCTCTCTAACCACCACCCGCAGTGGGCACGGATAGGTTGGGAGATGATCGACTAGAGGCTTGCTTGAGAGGTTTTCGCCTTATGAGGATCCTCCGATTGCCTTCTGTTCCGGTTTCATGTTTCAAAATCTAGGCCCGTTCCATAGGGTTTGATGATCCCTATCAAGCATCCATAGAAAAAACCACCGTGGCGCTTCAATAGGAGTATTTAATGATGGCGGGAAGTGTTTCCTGGATTTCTATCAGGACGCGGCGTAAGAGGCGTATCGCGCCCGTACTCCGGGGCATGTCATGGGCCAGCCTCATGATCCTTCTCCTCCTCGGCCCCGGGTGTTCTGCTGAACAAGCTGCTGCTACGGATGATGACCCGGCCGGGGCGTACTGGGTCGGCACCTGGAGCAGCGGTCAACAGGAGCCTGTCCCGGGTCTATTTCCGGGGCCATACATCTTCCATGATGAGACGTTGCGGCAGATCGTCCATATCAGTATCGGTGGAAACCGGCTCCGTGTCCGCTTTTCCAACAGCCTTGGGTTGAAGCCTCTCGTCATCGATGCGGCAAGCATCGGAATCCAGGAGCAGGGGGCGGAGATTCTCCCTGCTTCGCTGCGGGAGCTCACATTCGGTGGTGAACCGTCCGTTACCGTCGCGAGCGGTGCCAGAGTCCTGAGTGATCCGGTGGATCTATCCTTTCCCGACGAAGCGGATCTGGCCGTGAGCGTTTACGTATCCGGAGAGACGAACCCTTCGACGATGCACTTGCGAGCCCTTCAAACGTCTTATTTCTCGCCGGCCGGTGATTTCACCGACATGGCCGACATGCCTGTCGCGGGCACGACAAACTCCTGGTTCTGGCTCTCGGGGATCGAGGTCCGCGCACCCTCGGATACCACAGCCGTTGTCGCCCTGGGGGACTCGATCACGGATGGGTTTGAGTCCACGATTGGCGCCAACGCTGCCTATCCAGCCGTTTTGGCCCATCGATTGCTGGCCCGTTACACCGGCAGTTCGAAGATTGCCGTTCTCAATGAAGGGATCGGTGGCAATCGGGTCCTCACGGATTTCATTGGGCCCAACGCACAGGCTCGGCTCGACCGGGATGTTCTCACGCAGACCGGGGTTACACACGTCATCTTTCAGGAGGGAATCAATGACATCGGCATCCCCGAGCTGGGCGGTTCTCCGGGCGTGAGCGCCGAGGCCTTGATTGCCGGCTACAAACAGGTCATTGAGCGCGTGCATGCCAGGGGACTCAAGATCATCGGCGGGACCCTGTTGCCCTACGAGGGAGCGATCTTCTACTCTGCAGCGGGCGAGGAAACGCGGAAGGCAGTCAATGCGTGGATCCGCTCCAGCAATGCTTTCGACGGGATCGTCGATTTCGATGAGGTCATTCGTGATCCCGCCAACCCTCAGAGAATGCTTCCGATCTACGACAGTGGCGATCACCTCCATCTTGGCGATGCCGGCTATGCAGCGATGGCCGAGGCCGCTGAACGAGTACTCCCTGTACCGTAGGGTGGTCACCGCAGGGCGTCCTGAAGAGGAATGGCTCTGCCTCCATGTGATTCCGCCCGTTCCGCATAGGCACTTCGCCATGAGTATCCTGGGTTCTCCTGGCTGGATGGAAAAGAGAGGGAAAATGAAAGATATAAAGAAAAAAGGTATTTCAACCAGGACGAGACAAACCTCCCGGGGGCCTGTTGAACTACCGGTTTTCTGTCATGATGGTTCAGGAGTTGCTGCATTTTTTATGTGCGATAGTGTAAAAGCAGCTCAAAAACTGGAGGGTACGGGCCTGTATCCGATAGAATTTTCAAAGGGGAAGGCATTAGCTTTGCTCGGTTTATTTGAATACCGGGAGTCAACCCTGGGGCCTTATAATGAAGGTTTTTTGCTGATTGCTGTCTCTCCCCAGCCGAAAATGTCATTCCTTACCAAGAGTTTTCAGTTTGTTATGACTGCCAAATACAGAAAGCTCGGCTTTTATACTCTCGATTTGCCGATCAGCGAGGAACTTCCATTGGTTGCCGGCAGGGAAATCTGGGGCGTGCCTAAATTCCTTGCCGAATTATCTCTTAACTTTTCCAATGACAGGTTTACAGGTGAGGTCCTTTTGAATAGCAATGGAGAAAAGATCCTGTCACTGGAAAGCTCCTTTAACAAGGGCATGCCGTTTAAGTTTCTCGATTCAATGGTCTACAGCAATTACCAGGATTCTATCCTGAAGATTATCTCAAGCTTCAATTGTCCCGCGAGAATATTTAAAGACAAGGAGGCCCGACTAAAAGTTGGACCTGTAGATCACCCCATAGCTGATAACCTGAGGGACTTGGGTCTTGACGGTGAAAACCCCTTTCTTCTGCAAAGCGCGGATAAAATTGAATTTATTTTACATGATGGCATCAGGGTAATGACGCATGCGTCACCCCCCCTTCCTTATGGTGATTGATTCCCATGGATAGCCAAGATGAGAACGGGCTCGGATCATAGAACCTGAATTTTGCATGAAATCGGGTGTTTTCAATTCTTTTCATGGATTCGTGCAA
>CAZSUQ010000061.1:0-13059 GCA_964609935.1 uncultured Thermodesulfobacteriota bacterium
CCACCCACCCCATGGTCCATGCTTTCATGGAAATGATCTGCGGCCAGTACATCTGTGTCCGTGCAAACCGGGCATCCACCACGGAATTCATCCGCTGCTTCAAGGAGGTGGTGATGGCCCGCTCCTCGGCCTATCCCAGGGGAGGATGTATCGCCATCCCCAGGGCCTATGCAGAGGTGATTACGGACACGGGCGGCCATGTTTCCCTGGGGACGCGAACGAGGAAGATCCTTGTGGAAAACGGGAAGGCGATCGGCGTGGAGCTCTCGGACGGCACCTGCATCCGGGGCGGGACGATCATCAGCAATGCAGACATCATAGACACGGTGAACACGCTCGCCGGCCCTGAGCATTTCCCCGCGGACTACGTGGACCGGATCTCATCCCTCACCTACTCCTATCACGTCCTGGCCCTGAAGGTGGCGCTCGAGGAAAGGATCACCGAGGATCAGTTGATGATGTACCTCCCCTATGACTACGAAGAGGCATTCCGGGTGGCAAAACTCACCATGGAAACGGGCAAGGTCCCTGAGCGGCTTGGCGGGATGATCACCTCGCCCACGAACTACGACCCTTCGGTTGCGCCGGAAGGGAGGCAGCTCATCTTCTTCGGCACGGCCTGCCTTCCGAAGCAGGACTGGAAGGTGTGGGAAAAGAGCATGCTGGACACGTTCTTTCACATCTACCCTCAGGCACGTGACAAGGTCCTGTGGCACTGCCTGGACACGCCGGACCTGGTGGAGGCCTATGCCGGGGAGGATGGGTGCGTCATCGGTGTGGGGCAGACCGTAGACCAGATTCAAGACCGCCGTGTTTCCCAGGTCACCCCGGTTGAGAACCTCTATCTCTGCGGCGCGGAAGCGGGCGGGCACGGGATTGGCACCGAACTGGCCGCCTCATCCGCCCTGGAACTGGACGCCATCCTTGCCGAAAAATGATATTCAACGACCTTCAAACCGGTTCCGGATCTCTTCCATCCGTTCCCTGTTCGCCCCGAAGTCGGAATAGCCCACACGCGAGGCGGACCGGAAGTGAACCGTCCTGTCCCCATCGTTGAAAAATATCTCCACGTCATCCACGAACCGAAAGATCCTGGTGCTGCACTCCGCATGGATGTAATCGTCCGTTGTCTCCACGATCCTCGTGCGCGGCATGGAGCGCAAGACATCCAGCATCCTTTCCCTTGCCGCTTCCCGTGACGTGCCGTACCGGAACGGCTCCATCCGGTGCTTCTCGTCCGGGGCCTGGGTTGAAACGCAATTCGGTGATTTCGGGCAGGACACGAGCCTGCCCTGGCTGACACCCAGGTCCATGGGCTTCCTGCCCGCACAGCCCAGCAGGAGCAAAAACAGGGAACCTCCAAGAATCCATGATGTGATTCTCATCACGCCCTCCTTTTCGCAGGGGGCATCCCCTGCCCTTTGTCATCCTCTCTACTGCACACCAAAGGTTGCACGCCACAGCTTGCCCAGGGTTCCCCAGGGTGAAGGATACGGCCTCTGGAAGCGTCTCACCTCTCCAAGGAGCCGGTCTTCTTCATCGAACCGGGCGCGGATACCCCAGATCCCCTGATCCGGCGGCCCAAAGAACCCGTAACGGATATCATCGATTTCCACGAGGGTTCCTTTGCCCTCGTTCCTGATGCGTGAAGACATCTCTCCCATGGCAAA
The DNA here is from genome assembly GCA_964609935.1 of uncultured Thermodesulfobacteriota bacterium. Lineage (GTDB taxonomy): Bacteria > Desulfobacterota > DSWW01 > DSWW01 > DSWW01 > CAYTRL01. The sequence goes on from CAZSUQ010000061.1 coordinate 1,671, forward strand.
CCATTCAAAGGTCTTCCCCTCCCATGTGGACCGGACCTGCTCAATGAGGGGATGCTCCTGCATGGTGAAGCGCTGCCAGGCAACCGGCCCTGGGTTCCACATGGAGATCCATCCCACACGGACCTCATCCCCTGCGCGGACGACCACCCGCCGCAGAAAGACTTGAAAGATGGTGGGGTAGCTTTGAATCTGCGCAGGATAGATCCCCTCGCCGGCAAGCTGCTGCCGGACCTCCCTCTCTGCCCCGGTATTGAGCCAGAGCCCGTAGAAGAGATAAGCCGTGGAAAGGAGGAGCGCAACAGCTGCCGTCCGGCGCCCCACAGACTGTTTTCTCTCTTTCGGCACCACGCCCCAGACCACCAGGGAAGCCACGAGGATCAGCGAGTATACGGGATCGATGATGGGAACCCCCTGGAGGGCAAAGCGATGCCTGGAAAAGGGTGTGAGCAGCTGTGTTCCATAGGATGTAAAAAGATCCAGGAGGGGGTGTGTGAGAAGGGCCAGGACAAAAAGGCCGATCCATGACCCGAGCATGGATGGATCTCCGGGATGAGGATGCAGGGATTCGGATTCACTACTGTTCGTAACACGATGAGCCTGGCGATCAGGATCGTCCTCGGGTCCGACCCGTTTCTTCCTTTTTCGTGCATATCCCTTCCACACAGCGTATCCCAGCAGGGCGCCCGCCAAGGGCCCGAACCACAGGGCATGCGTGGGCCCCCGGTGGTACAGGACATCGCCCCAGGGTCCCAGGAACACGATGGGAAGGATGTCCATATCCGGGACCGCCCCGGCCAGGGCCCCCCATATCAGGGCACGCCTTCCGAGCTTCCTTGAGAAAAAGGCCTGCCCCACCACGGCACCAAGAAGGGCCTGTGTGGGTGTATCCATTGTCGGCTTCCTGCGTTGGGTTGTCTCGAGGACCCCTGCCAGCCCGCATCTTGAGTGAATCTTCTTAGCGATGCAGGAGAAGGCTTCATACAAGCCGTGGGCTATCATGCCTTCAGGCAGAGAGGGATTTCAACCTGCCTGTTCTTGTTTGATTTCCCTTTTCTTTAAAAGGATCCCATTGAATGGGAACAGGCGAGCCGATATAATCCCGACACACCGAAACATTATGGAGAAAACTGCATGGACGAAGGGCTGTCCGAGTCGAGGGTTCACGCAGCCCTGGGATTTCTCTCCACGGCCGGGTTCGTGGCGGCCCTGGCGCTGGCAGGAGACGACAGTCACAAGATCGCCGGGGGGATCTCAGGAGCTACGTTCGTCCTCACACTGGCAGTCCTGTATTTTCAGAAATCTCATAGATAGGACGAAACAGACATGACAACTCGATTCCGCTATGCCTTGCTGCTCTTGATCCTCTCTGCATGGATCGCTTCCTGTTCCTCTCCGGCCTACCGCTACCTCCGATACCGGTTGACGCCGGACAGGCTGCCCACCAGGCCGCACACCGAGGTGATCGTTCCGGATCTAACCGAGCCGGTGACGATCCTGCTGGATGACTATGCGGTCCCCCACATCCGGGCCGAGCGGGAAGAACCTCTGTACTTTGCCTATGGATACATGCAGGGCCGCGACAGGCGGGCGCAAATGGAGCTGCTGCGCATGATGTCCCTGGGAAGGATGCGCGAGCTGCTGGGAGCCCGGGACACCTCCGGCATCGTGGAACGCCTGGAGATCTTCAGCAGGATGATGGGGATCCCCGAGGATGCGGAACGTTTTCTCGAGAACGCCTCCCCGGAGGGGCTGGCCATCCTCCAGGCCTTTTCCGACGGCGTTAATGCTGCCACGGAAAACGAGCCGCTCCCCATGGAATTCCGCCTCCTGAACTACACGCCCGATCCGTGGTCCCCAAAGGACACCTGTGCGATCATTGCCCTGGTCTCCTTCGGCCTGGCCAAAAACTGGGAGATGGAACTGGGGCGTATGGAGCTCATCGTGCATCAGCTTGCAACGGGCGGCACCATTGAACGAGCCCTTGACATCTGGAAGCCCCGCGTGGAGCTCGGCCCGCACATGGTGGGCAGAAAACCGGACAGCGATCCCTTTGCGCACATCCCGCTCATGGCGCCCGAACTCAGGGATTACCTTATGGAAAACCATGCCTCAGGCGGAATCGAACCGGGCGGGACGCCCGGGGAGCCTTCAACATCGATGCACGCGGCACTGGCAACTTTCTTCAAGGACATGTCCTCGAGCAACAACTGGGCCATGGACGGCCGATGGACGGGCACGGGCAGGGGAGCACTCTCATCGGACCCGCACATGCCCCACATGCTGCCTCCTCTGGGCTACCTCGCACACCTGGAGTGCAGCCAGTGCGAAAGCGGGGACACCAACATCATCGGAGCCACGTTCGTGGGCATCCCGGCCATTGCCTTCGGCACGAACGGCCGGGTTGCCTGGGCAGCCACCTCCAACTGGGCAGACAACCAGGACCTGTACGTGGAAAAGGTCACACCGGGAAAACCCGGCCACTACGAGGTGAACGGCCGCTCCGTTCCCTTTGAGGTGAGGGAGGAGGTGTTCAAGATCCGTGAGAAGGACGGAACCTTCTCAACGGAAACCCGAACGGTTCGCCAGACCCGACACGGCGTGGTGCTGAACGACTTCATCGAACGGATCCCCGAACACTTCCCTGTGGTGACCCTCAAGCGCAACCGGGATCCGGGCCGACCGATCCAGTCGTTCCTCAAGCTGTACCGATCCGAAGACGTGGCACAGGCACAAGAGGCCCTTTTTCATTTCGTGGCCATGGTGGGACACTGGTGCGTGGCGGATGTTCACGGGGACGTGGGGTATGTGGGAACATTACGGCTGCCGAGACGAACCGAACACCTCGGTACCATGCCTGTCCCCGGATGGGTGGACACCTATGAATGGGGCGCCTTCTTCCCTGTGGCTGACCTCCCCGGTGAGATCCGCCCGGAGAGGGGCTGGGTGGCCACGGCCAACAACCAGGTGATCCAGCCGGACTCCTTCGGCCACCCCATCAACTTCGAAGGGGATGCCCCCTTCCGGTACAGGCGCATCGCACGGAACCTGGAGGCAGGGAGTACGGGCAGGCGTATCGTGGAGCAGATCGGCCGACAGCAGATGGACAACGTGGACGCAGGGTGGGAGGCCGTGCGTTCCCTCTTCGTCCCGGCGGTGGCCCCTTATCGGAACGCAGAGGATCCTCTCCTCCGGCAGGCTGCAAGCGTTCTCACGCGTTGGGATGGGACCACCTCCCCGGATTCCGTGGGCCCTTCCCTGTTTCACACGCTCTGTGCCCACATCCTGAAAAACACCATGGAGGACGAGGTGGCGCCGGGAACGCTCCGCTTCGTTCTCACGTACTTCAACATCGAGCCCCTGGCCTACGGGATCTTCTGCGATCCGTCCAACCCGGCCTGGGACAACCGGGAAACAGAGGATGTGGAAACCTCGAAGGCTGTGGTTGCCGAATGCTTTGTACAAAGCGTAGAGGCACTGGCCGACGCTTACGGAAGCAACGTGGACAAATGGACCTGGGATCGCATTGCTCCCTGGGAGATCCAGCATCCCTTCGGCACCGAGGGCGTTCTGGCCGGGCACGTCAATCGTCGGGTCCCCACAAAGGGAGCGGGAAATACCGTGGCCAAGCATCAGTTCGAGCGGAAGGAGATGGTCGCTTTTCCTGTGCTGCACGGTCCCGTGCTCAGGGTCATGGTGGACTTCAACGACCTTTCGGGCAGCAGGATGTCCCTGCCCGGCGGCCAGTCGGGCCGGCCGAGTTCCATCCATTACGATGACATGCTTCCCCTCTTTTTTATGGGGGACGGGGTCTCCATGGAGATGGATTTCCAGAAGATCCGGGAAGCAACGGCCGGCAGGATCGTGTTGCGTCCACGCTGAGGCAGGACCCTGCTCCGGTCCTGCGTTGACATTTGAAAAGGTGAAGAACCGGTGTCGATCCTCAACCGATATCTGATTCGAGAGTTCACAAGGCTTTTTCTTCTCTGCATGAGCGGGGGCGTTGTCCTCTACCTCGTGATCGACCTGTTCGACCGCATCGACCGGTTGATGCGCTACGGGGCCACGGTGAAGCTGATCGTGCTCTACCTCGTCTACAAGATTCCTCTCATGATCTACCAGATGGTGCCCGTTGCCATGCTCGTGGCCGTACTCCTCACCATCGGCCTGATGGCCCGGCACAATGAAATCCTTGTTCTCAGAACCAGCGGGCTCCCTGTCTGGCGCATTGCCTACCCCCTGATCCTCATCGCGTCCCTGGTCAGTGCAGGGAGCTTCTTCTTCCACGACCTGGTGGTTTCCCCCGGATTCCAGCAGGCCCAGTACGTGTGGAGGATCCTGATCAAGAAACAGGACGACACCGGCCAGCTCGTCAGGAACCAGATCTGGTACAAGGGACAAAAGGGCATCTACAAGATCCAAACCTTCTTACCGGCAAAGAACGAGCTGCAGGGGGTCACCCTCTTTCAGCTTGACAGGCCCTTTACCCTGCAAAAGCGTATCGATGCCTCCAGGGCCGTCTGGGTGGACGGGAAGTGGGTCCTGCAGGAGGTGACCGAAAGGAGCTTCCACAAGGGGGATCTCATCAAGATCGAAACCTATCCCGAAAAGGAGATGGACCTGCAGGAAACACCGGAGAACTTCCGGGAGATCCAGCGCGACGCAGAGGAGATGCCCTTTGGGAAGCTGAGAAACTACATTGCAAAGATCACGGCCGAGGGATACGACCCGACCCCCTACCGTGTGGAACTGCAGAAGAAGATCGCCTATCCGGTGCTCACGGTGATCACGGTCCTGCTCGGCATCCCCTTCTCGTTCCGCCTGTCCCGCCACGGTGGCCTCGCCGCTGCCATGGGGGTCAGCCTGGTCCTCGGGTTCGTATACTGGGTCGTTTTCGCCATTACCATCTCCTTCGGGCAGACAGGCCTGCTTCCTCCCCTGATCGCTGCCTGGTCCGCCAACATCCTCTTCGGCGCATTGGGGGCATACATGTTCCTCCGGATCGAGGCGTGAGGATCCGATTCCAGAGTCGAACATCCTCATCCTTGTTCATACGCCCTCGTTCATTGCCATGAGGGCTGGTTCGTGGCAGAATACATTTCTTTTATTCCTTTATTCATTTGCTCCTTTGGAGAGGATGTGTTTCTCTCTTTCGTTGATTGAGGAGGCGTTTCCATGATCAGAAACTGGGTCGACATCGTTCGCACGTGCAACATGGAAAAGGACCAGAGAATGGATGTGGTGAGCAGGTGGCTCATCATTACCCGCTCCTGCGTCTTCTCCATGACCATCCTCTCCGCTTTCATCGGGGCCATGCTTGCCGCACTGGACGGAATCTTCGCGCCCGGCCGATGGCTCCTGGTCACCCTGGGCCTGGTCCTGGCGCATGCGGCCAACAACATGGTCAATGATCTCTTTGACACCCTGGAAGGGGTGGACACCGAGGACTATCCCCGGAGCGGATACGCCCTTCACCCGCTTCTGGACGGGCTGGTGAGCCGCAACGGGTTGATCGCAGCGATCCTGGTGTGCAACGTTATCGACCTTGCCATTGCCATCTATCTCACGGTTCTGTGCGGCTGGCCGGTCATGCTCTTTGCCGTTGCAGGTCTTCTGACCAGCGTGTTCTATGTTGCCCCCCCCCTGAAGCTCAAACACCGGGGCCTGGGAGAACCGGCCATCTTCCTCATCTGGGGTCCCCTGATGATTGCCGGCACCTATTATGTTCTTGCCGGATCCGTTCCCGGCTGGGTCTGGCTGGCATCGGTGCCGTACGGGCTCGGGGTCACAACGGCCCTGATGGGCAAACACCTGGACAAGGAGGAGAAGGACAGGCAAAAAGGCGTGTCCACCCTGCCGGTGCTCCTCGGCACCAGGCGGGCCCTGCAGGCCACCGGGCTCATGGTGTGGTCCTTTTACCTCGTCATCGTCTGGATGGTTGCCTCGGGCGATCTGCCGTGGCTCGTCCTGCTGACCCTCCTGTCCATTCCCCGTGCCTCTCGTTTCCTCGTCACCCTTCAGCAGCCCATGCCTGCATCACCGCAGGAGGCCTTCTCCCGGGCAGAGGACGTGATACCGAAAGACCTGAAGAATCGCTTCGACCCATCCATGCCGGCGGAGGAATTCCCGCTCTGGCCCCTCTGGTACGTTGTCTGGGGCGTCTGGTGGGTGCGGACTTCAGGGGCCTGGTTCGTTGCCGGGCTCTGCCTTGCGGCTCTCGCGAAAGCCCTGTTCGGAAACTAGGTACGAAGCCAATGACCGCAGGGAAAAAGATCCTGCTTCGCCCGGTACAGGCATACATCCACAGGAGGTATCCGCAATGGAACCTCGACGTGGCCCTTCGAACCCTGCCTGTTGTGGCTCACCTGAACCGGTGGAACCCGGAACGCGTCCTGGATGTGGGGCCCGGTGACGAGGGGTTGTCACGCTACTGGGGCCGCAGGACCTTTAGCGTGGACGTGTTCGCACCGGACCGTGCCCCGGCCTCCCTGACGCGAAGGGTCTGCGGAACCGGCACGGCTCTCCCGTTCAAAGATCGCTCCGTGGATGCAGTCGTGTGCCTGGACGTTCTGGAACACGTGCCCGAGGCCTATCGATCGCACGTGCTGTCCGAGATGATCCGTGTGGCCCGCAAGGAGTTGGTCCTTGCCGTTCCATGCGGGCCGGCATCGCATCGGGCGGAAGAGAAACTCGAAAGAATCTACGAGAAAAGGACGGGAAGCCCCCATCCCTATCTTCACGAGCACCTGAAGCACGGGCTGCCCGAGGCGGATCAGCTGGCACGGGACATCCGTTCCCTTGCCGTCTCACTGGGCCGGGACGCCCGCATCCGGGAACAGAAGAACGTGAACCTGAAGCTCTGGCACGGCTTCTTCCATCTCTATTTCTCAGGGGGGCCAAGAATCCAGCGGCTGATCAGCCACTACATGCTCGTGCTGCTCCCCATCCTGCGGCACATCCACTGGGGGACGACCTATCGCAGAATCTTCTTCGTCCAACTGTGAAACAGGACCAGAACCTCTACAAGAAGGAGACAGTTCCATGATCCAGATCGACATAGAGCGCTGCATCGAGTGCGGGCTCTGCGTAAAGGACTGCAACAGCGGCGTGTTCGAACTCGAGGACAAGAAACCCGTTGTGGCGCGCGAAGCCTGGTGCAACCTGTGCAGCCACTGCCTGGCCGTGTGCCCAAAGCGTGCGGTTGTGCACAGCGGATTCAAAGGGAAGAAGCCTCCCAGGATTCAGCGAAAGCTCCTGGATCCATCCGCGTACAGCCAGATCGTCCGGAGCCGGCGAAGCGTTCGGCATTACAAGCCCGGGGCCGTCCCCCGCGAGGTTCTGGAGGAGATCCTTGACCTGGCCCGGTATTCGCCCACGGCAAGCAATGCACAGAACGTTCACTACACGGTGGTGAATCGCCCTGTCCTGCTCGAAGAAGCGTCCAAGCGCATCTTTGGTCTCGGTGACAGGATTTTCCGGATCTATGAAAAGGGCCTGGTCCAAAGCCTGGCCAAAAGGTTCCAGGAACAGGAAGCGGTCAAGACACTGGAAAGCTATGCCAAGCGCTGGCCCTTTTACCGGAAACGGGTGGCCGAGGGGACGGATCTCCTCTTCCACCGCGCACCGGTTCTCCTCCTGCTGCACGCACCCAAAGGCCAGGGCATGGCCAAGGACAACTGCCTGATCGCTGCCGCCAACATCGACAACTATGCCCAGTCAATGGGGCTCGGAGCCTGCTATATCGGACTCCTCGTGTCGGTGATGCAGGTGGACAAAACCCTGAACAGGAGATTCGGGATCCCAAAGACCCACCGCGTGCATGCCGCCCTGACCCTGGGATACCCTGCCTATCGCCACACCCATCACGGCACCCGTAAGGAGCCGCCCGTGCAGTGGCTGTGGGAGTAAGTCTATCCTACATATTGCATGAAGCTTTGTGGCGAGAGCGATGGAAGCATGGAAGATTCGGACCCGAAAGCGGGAATATTTTTTTTAATTAGACGCGGGATCGTACGGATGCAAATCCGGGTTTACTCCTCATCCAGCGCGAGGAACTCCGGCTCGATTTGATCTCCCTGTATGTGAAGGATGGCCATGGTTACGGGGAGTGTGAAGCGCCTCGGTCCGGCACTCCCGGGATTCAGGTAGAGCACCCCGTTCTTCTCCTTCTGGGTCGGGTTGTGCGAGTGCCCGCTGATGACGACCCGGATCCCGGCCTGCACAGGATCCAGGTCGAGTTCATACAGATCGTGAACCACGTAGAGGAGGGTTTCACCGATCTCCACGGCCTCGGTCTTCCTGAGCCGTCGCCCCAGGTCGCCCCCGTCCATGTTCCCTCGAACCGCCACCACGGGCGCAACGGTCCCAAGGGTATGGAGCACGGCATACCTTCCCACATCCCCGGCGTGGATGATCCGATCGACACCCTCCAGAGCGCGGAGCAGCTGCGGCCTTACGAGCCCGTGTGTGTCCGATACAACGCCGATCCGGCGTCCGGGTTTTCTCTTTTTCCCTTTCGACACAGGGATCCTTCCTCTGTAACCCGACCCGCAACCGCATGAAGCTTCGTTGCGAGTTGCGGGCCGGTCTCAATCACGTTGATGCACCTTTTCCTTCATAGCACGGGGGACCCATTTCGTACAGTGAACGGGTCGTGCTCCTTGACCCGGCTCGAATGTCGTGCAACGATTGTCCATCATGTGAACCTGACCCGGATAATGAAGGAGTCGCCTGCTGCGGCTCGTGCAAGTTCCGGGACCAACGGCCTGCGGAGCCTACGGGAAGCAGGAACAGGACAAACCCGGAACCGGAAAAGGATTGAGAGCCCATGAAGGATTTCAATGACCGGGTCGTGCTGGGCGCTTCGGGGATCCGCGTACGGCGAATGGGGATCGGTGCCGATGCAGGGATTCCCGCCAAGGCCCTGGAATGGGCATTCGAGAAGGGGATCAACTACTTCTACTGGGGCTCGCGAAGGCGCAAAGGGATGCGGGATGCGATCCGCAACCTGGCCCCGCACCACCGCGAACGGATGGTCATCGCCCTGCAGAGCTATGACTACACGGGGATGGCCCTTGAGCCCATGTTCGAACAGGGGCTGAAACAGCTCAGAATCGACTATGCGGACGTGTTCATCCTCGGCATGCGAAACAAGCCGATCCCGAACCGGATCCTGAACAAGGTTGCGTCCCTGAAAGATAGGGGGCTGGTCCGGCACCTGTGCGTGAGCGCGCACGACCGGTCCGCCTACCGCCAACACCTGGCTCTGGGCCTCTTTGACCTCGTGATGGTCCGGTACAACGCGGCCCATCGCGGTGCTCAAAAAGAGGTGTTTCCCCTCCTCCCGGAAGAGGGCCGGCCGGGCATGATCTGCTACAACTCCACAAGGTGGGGACACCTGTTCGAGCCGCGATGGATGCCCCGGGGATCGAGCACCCCCACACCCGTGGACCTCTACCGGTACGTCCTCTCCGATCCCAACATCCACATGGTTCTCACCCCGCCCGCAACCCTCGAGCAGCTGAAGCAGAACCTGGAAACACTCTCGTGCGCCCCGGTTTCAGAGGAAGAAAGGGCCTGGCTCGAAAAGGTGGGGGACCATGTGCACGCCCTGAACCCCAGCACGAACTTTGATTTCCTGCTTCAACGGCGTGGGCCTTGACGGGAAGTCCCGCTGAGGACCTGTGACCCGAAGTTTCCGGCTCACATGGAAAAAGTGAACGCAGCTCCCTCTTCCACGACAAAGCCGTTCAGATCCTGTTCCCTGGTGGTGCCGTCCTCCCGGGTCAGGATCAGCTTCTCCAGCTTGACGGCTTCATTCCCTGACTGTGCAGACCCTTTCCCGGAGGAGTTGCTGTTCCCCACCACCTTCAGAACCCTCACCGAACCCTGCCCGGTGGAGCGGGTGTACTCCACGGCAAGCCAGAACAGAGGGAAGAAGACAGGGAGCCTGAGCGTATCGCTGCCCGGGAAGGTCTTCGGGGCCAGGCGGATGGTGCGCGCGAGCAGGTCCACGGCGGCGCCGGTCATGGCATAGAACAACCCCCACATCACCGGGTGGGTCATGTACACGAACCCGGGCATCCCAAACAGGCTCATGTCCCAGGGATAACCCTCTTCATAGGCCTTCTCGTAGATCATCCGGATGCAATCCAGCCCTTCCTCCACACGTCCGAGGTAGATGGCTTCAAGGGCCTGGTGGGACACCACCTGATAGATGTAGTTGATCCGGAGCTTGAATCGCTTCAGGAGCTTCAAGTCGACCCGCTTCCCCTCGGGCGTTGCCTCGTTGTAAGGCAGCGGCCTTCCCGCAAAGGGCCCGCTGACAAGCTCTCCCCCCTTTGCCGCATCCACGAGCACACGGCTCTGCCACCGGGAGTGTGAGCGGGCACGTTCCAGGGGAAGCACCGGCTGCAGCCCGGCCAGACGGGCGATCCAGTCACCGGCGAGTCCTCCCTGGAAGATGGTGTCCCTTGATTCGCAGACCCTGTAAAAGCCTTTCTCCTCGTTCCACAGCTTCTCCTCGATGGTCCTGCAGGTGGCCTCGGCCTGCTCGAGGAACTCCTGCGCCTTCCGGCTCGCCTCCGGATCCTTCTCGGCAGGGACATGCCTTGCGAGGTCGGCAAGCATGAGATTCGTGGCCGCAAAGAGTGTAGCCGCGTAGAGGAAACAGGGCTTGTAAACAAACACGTCATACGTGGAGCAGGCCTCAGGGACATGGTCCTCCACCAGGGAAAGCAGATAGGTCCTCATCTCCATGAGGGCATCCCACGATTCAAGCAAGAGGGGACGGTCCCCGGTCATACGGATCAGTTTCCCCAACTGCAGGATGAGCGAACAGTTGAGATCGGTCCAGTCGCTCTCCCCGTCGTTCACCCACGGAATGGGCCTGGCGTAAGGGGTGTCCGTGTCCTTGAGCGCGATCTCGGCCCCGCCGTTTCCATGGGGCACCTTGCCCTCTTCGGCCAGGTCCCGGAAGGTGACCAGCTCGCTCTTGTCCAGTTCAGGGAAAAACACGGAGGAGTAGACGTGACCGCAGAGCCGCTGGTCCATGGTTCCGGTCAGGGCGCCGAAGATCCAGGTCTGATGGGAAAAGTGCGTGCCGCAGGAGAAGGGGGCCAGGGTCCACCCCATCCCCTCGATCATGAAGAAATCCCCTTTCCTGGTGAGCACGGAGTTGGTGAGCATGGAATCCGCTGCGTTGAGGATCACGTCCGCCAGCCAGGGGGGAAGATTACTCACCTCCGGGTCCTTCAGGATTCCAGGGAGTTCCAGCGACTCGGCTCGCAGACGACCCTTCTCTTCAAGGAGGTAACGGGCCATCTCCTCCACCGAGCCGAAGGAATTCCCGGCATAGGTTCCATGGTCCGTTCCGTCGTGCTTCCCTGTGATG
>CAZSUQ010000062.1:0-13006 GCA_964609935.1 uncultured Thermodesulfobacteriota bacterium
GGAGGATCGTAACAAGATTCTCTTTGCGTTGCAGGGACAGGCAGATGATCCGGACAGGAAAGAGAGCATTCTCCTCAGACAGGCTATATGGAGTCTCAGGAAAGAGTGGCGGAAGTCGCTCCCCGGGCTTCAAGCCATCTCTGGGGTCTCTGGGCCTTGTCCTGCTCCTGTCCACCCCGGCGGCTGCCCTTGACCTGACCTTTCACGACGGAAGGGTCTGGGGCATGCTCTATGGTTACGGATTCCAGCACGCCGCATGGGAAGAGGAAACCGGGGAACAGGTGGAGTTGAGCTTCCTCTACCCCACCATGGCCATGCTGAGCTACATTCGTGGGCCGCTGCAGGTCAACATGGACATCCAGGTCCTGCTGGCTTCGCGCATGGACCAGAGGGATGGGATCCTGGGGGGTGGAGGTCCCGTATTCCGTATCCTGTATGATCCGGGATTCCTTGCTTCCCCCTATCTCCATCTCGGGGTCGGCGTCCTTTACACGGACATGGACCTGAAGGGTATGGGAACAAGGGAGAACTTCTTCCAGGAAGTGGGCATGGGCGTGCAGAGGGAGATCCGGGAGAAACTGACCCTGGGAGGAGAATACAGGGTCATGCATGTATCCAATGCAGGGCTTTCAAAACAAAACTTCGGCTTCAATACCCACATGGTGTTGCTGGGGATCTGGTACGCCTTCTAACAGGCCGTCGAAAAACACCCATCTGGATATTTTTCGACAACCTGCCAAAATGAAGTTCTTCTTCGGAGCAGAGTTCTTAAGGTTTACGCGGCTTCTGGAAGGCTTCGAAGCTTCCGTGTCGGCCCACGCCGGATGCAAACCTTGTTGCTCCCTCCAGCGTCTCCCCGCTTTGAACAGTGGCCATCCCGTGCCTGAACTCATTGATGATGGCCTCGTCCAGGGAGAGGTCGAACTGCTGGTAGGCCGACATGCGGTCGCTTCGCATGCACAACTGCGGGAAGGTCGCTATCCGGGCGGCCAGGGCCTCTGCCTCCTCCCTCGCCGTTCCCGGCTCCACGATGCGGTTCGCAAGACCCATGCGAAGGGCCTCTTCCGCTTCCACGGGCCGGCCCGTGAGAATCATGTCCAGGGCATTGGACAGGCCTATGAGGCGCGGCAGCCTCACCGTACCCCCGTCCATGAGGGGCACGCCCCACCGCCTGCAGAACACGCCGAAAACGGCGTCCCTCTCCACCACGCGCATGTCGCACCAGCAGGCCAGTTCCAGCCCGCCGGCTACCGCGTAGCCTGCAACGGCTGCAATGACCGGTTTGCCGAGCAGCATGCGTGAGACGCCCATGGGGCCGTCCCCGTCTTCCTCGGTCCGGTTGTAACGACCCGACGCTTCGGAGATGGCCTTCAGGTCGGCCCCGGCACAGAAGACCCCCTCTGAACCGGCGAACACCGCCACCAGGCTCTCCTCATCCTCTTCAAAGGCGCGAAAGGCCTGAGCCAGCTCCTCAGCGGTGGGCCTGTCCACCGCGTTTTTCACCTCGGGCCGGTTGATGATGATGGTTGTCACAGGACCCTTCTTTTCCGACAGCACGCGCATGGGGATCCACCTCCAGTCTCGTCACTTTCCGATGGGCACTTCGCCGGTCTTCTTGAAAGGGAAGCTCTTCTGGCCCAGCTTGGGAACCTGTATGTTCAATTCCCCGGAGATCTCATAGCTCGAGGACTTCTCGGCGAGCAGGTTGTACGCGGATCTGCCCAGCTTGAGGAAGTTCACGCGCACCGGTATCTCCACCGTTGAGGTGCCCCTTTCCGTGATGGAGTAAACCGCCCTGGCCTTCCCTTTCGCGAAAGCGGTGCCCCCGAGCCTGATCCGGTACTGGATCCCCTGCAGGGCCAGGGCAAAGGGATTCTTGTTCTTCAGATCCACGGTGAATTTCACCGTGGCACCGGCAAGGGAGAGGGAGGTTACACGGACCTGCTTGAGGGATATCTCCGGGAGTTTCGGCACAGGGAGGTTCCCCTTCTTGCTGTAGGGGATGTCCATGGGACCGATACCCACGGATCCGAACAGGTGGTAGCTCATGGCTTCTGCGCTGAGAAGGTCTTTCACGCTCTGAAAGAGATCCAGGTAGGTCACGGTCACGGGCAGCTCAACGGTCTCGGAACAGCTGGCCTTGATTTGAATTCCTTCCGCCAGGGTCCCCTTCACGAAGTCCCTCTCGTTCATGGTCAGGTTGTACTGGATGCGGTTTACGGTGGCCCCCACCGGGTTGGGGTTTGTGATCCGGATGTGAAAGACCACCGTGCCCTGGAGCAGGGAGAGCTCCCGGAACGTGACCTCCTCCAGGGAGACCTGCGGCTTCTGCAGAAACTGCTGCACGAAATTACTCACGTCTGCACAACCGCTCAGGAGCATGCCCAGAAGAACCGCGAGAAGAAAGGCCTTTTTCCCGTACATGATCACACCTCCCATGTATCTTTGGAGTCTTTAAGCGTAACTTCTGCGTTATTGCGTAGATGGGTGCTTCTCCTTTGCCGGAAGAGGGTCACGCCTTCTCCTCTCTTCCCGGCCAGGTGAGCCCGGAGCGGATGTGGAGGTCCCTCTGCGGGAAGGGGATCTCGATGCCCGCCTCTGCCAGCTTCTCGAAGATCGCGAAGTAGAGCTGGCTTTTGGCGTCATTGTCAGAGACCTTTCGGATGTCGATCCACGCCAACAGGTGAAAGTTGATGGAGTTGTCGCCGTATTCGGTGAACCACACATGTGGCTTCCTGGCCTTGCTCAACTTGGGGTTCTCCGTGGCGGCGTCCAGAAGGATCTTTTCCACCTCCCTGGGGTTGGCGTTGTAGGAGACACCCACCGGCACGTGGAGGCGGACCAGGGGATCGGACATGGAGTAGTTCACGATGGTGGTGGAGGTGAGATCCGCATTGGGGATCAAATACTCGATATTGTCCCGGGTTCGCACCCGGGTGGCCCGCAGGCTCACCTCCTCCACATATCCCAGGGTCTCCCCCACCTGAATCCAATCCCCCTTGCTGATCCTGCGTCCGAAAACCAGCGCGAAGCCGCTGATCAGGTTGGCTGCCGTGCTTTGCAGGCCCAGGCCGATTCCGATGCCGAGGGCGCCTGCAAAGATCATGAGGACCCGGAGGTCCAGCCCCACGGCTCGCAGGGCGAACAAAAATCCGATGATCAGGAGAAAGTAGTTCAGAAAGGTATTGATGGCATAAGCCAGCCCTTCTTCTACACCGATGGAAGGATAGATCTTGTAGTCCAGGGAAGCGCGGAGCAGCCGGGACGAGAAGAGAAAGGCCAGGATGATGAAGATGGCCTTGAGAAAGGTCCACATGGAAAGGGGCGTGTCCCCAACGTTCAAAACCGGAAAGGACAGAACGCGCTGGATGATGTCCAGCACCCCGAGGAGGTCCATGGAGATGAGCAGGATGGCGGACACAGTGGCATAGAGGAGCAGGTCGCGAACCGACTGGTACAAGGGCCGCGCCTTGGGGTCCTCGGTTTCCCGCTTCTGGATCCACTTGCGCAGCCATCCCTGGAGGAGGTGATAGGCAAGCATGATCCCAAGAAAGGAGCCGGCCACGGCCCACGTCTTGGTCCAGAGGGCCATGCACAACCTGTGAAAGCCCGCACACCAGAGGAGTCCGGTGAGAAAGGTGAGAAAGATGGCCGGGAAGTAGTATCGTTCCAGCCCCCCCTTGAAAACCTCGTAGCTTCGGTAGGGGAGGTCGGGCAGGATCCCCACGATGGACTTCTTTTTCATCAGGAGGAGCAGGAGAACAAAGACGATGGACAGGGAGATGGCGAACTTGAGCAGTGCAAGAAACTCGTCGGGAACCTGGAAGGCTTCTGCCCCCCATAACACGGCGAAGCTCAGGATGATGTACAGGATGATGATGCGCGCAATGCGGAAGATGGAGATCCCGTAGCGGGATGGGATCGGGAAGAGGTCATGGGTCAGGGACTCCCGGAGGAGGCTGATGAAAAGGGCTCCCAGCATCCACAGTTTCAGCAATTGACCTGTAAAGAGAAACCACGGTTCCCGGTAGGAGGCCATGATGGCAAAGATCAGGCTGTACGCGCCGTAGAGCAGGAGGGGGATGAGCGAGGCAACCACGACCTTGAGGATGGAGAGAAAGTAGGGATAAATGGCCTCGGGCATCCGCTTCTTGAGGGGGTCCACGGCCTTTTCCAGGCGCTCCAGGACCTTTTTCTGGCCGAACAGGCTGTAGAAGACCGCCACAAGGAAGGCCAGCATGATGAGGGTGCCGGCGATGCCGAGCACCAGCATCTGGTCCATGACGTGCTCGATCAGGGCGGGGATCTTCAGCGGGAGGGTCATGGCCCATTTTCTCAGGCGGTCGAAGGTGCCGAGGTCGAACCTGAAGGGGGTGTGTTCAAAAAGGGACCGGGCCTGCTCTTCCAGTTGTTCCCCCACCCGTGCCATCTCCTCCAGCATGGCCTTGTCCATGTCCTCGGCAATCGTCAGGGTGGGTGACGCGTCTTTCTTTTCCTTCTTGGAGTCTTCCTTCTCGGAGGATTCCTCCTGTGCATCCTCCCTGGCAGGTTGCTCCCCCTGGACCTCCTTCTGTGCATCTATCCGGGCGGGTTGTTCCCCCTGGACCTCCTCCTGCGCATGGCACACGGCACTGAGAAACAGCAGGCAGGCCAGGGCGGTGAGGACGAGGACCGGAAGATTCCTTTGAGACTTGCGGCGAACGAGACGGAGCATCCGTTTCCCTCCATGTGAAGAACCTCTACCATAGCCCTGCCCATTTCCATGTGTCAATCAAATCGCATCCTGCTTCCCCATCACCGGGAAGAGGTTTTCAGGGGATGGGCCGCAGCCGATCCTTCCCTTTCCGGATGAAGGATTCGTGACCACCCGGGGTTCCCTCGCCTTGACCCGCCGTGCCCTCTTTCCTATACTTTTGCCCCCTGATCACAAAAAAACCATGAAAAGATGCCGGAGGGAGAGATGAAAGATCCGCTCTTTGAACCGATCAAGATGCACGACCTGGAGGTGAGGAACCGGATTTTCATGCCTGCCATGCACATGAACATGGCCGAGAATTTCCAGGTCACGGACCGGCTTGTCCACTTCTACGCGGAACGGGCAAAGGGCGGGGCCGGCATGATCTCCGTGGGCTACGCAACCGTGGACGAGATGTCCGGGAGCACCATGAACATCGGTGCTCACAAGGACGAGTTCATCCCCGGGCTTTCCAGGCTGGCAGCCGCCATCCGGGACAACGGCGCGCGTGCCGCGGTCCAGCTCAACCATTCGGGCCGGTACAACTTCTCCTTTTTCCTGGACGGGAAGGACCCCGTGGCCCCGTCGGCCGTGGCCTCGAAGATGACGAGGGAGACGCCGAGGGAGCTCGCCCCGGAGGAGATCAGGGAGATCATCGAGGCCTTTGGCAGGGCCGCCCTTCGGGTGAAGGAGGCGGGCTACGATGCGGTGGAGGTCCTGAGCGGAACCGGCTACCTGATCAGCCAGTTCCTTTCCGAGGTGACAAACAAGCGGACGGATGAGTACGGGGGCACCTTTGACAACCGGATGCGCTTCGGCCTGGAGGTGATGCAGCGGATCAAGGCGGCCACGGGAGAGGACTTTCCTCTCATCGTTCGGATCAACGGGAACGAGTTCATGCCCGGAGGACTCGGAAGGAAGGACCTGCAACAGGTTGCCCGGAGGCTCGTGGAGGTGGGGGTGGATGCGATCTGCGTGAACGTGGGGTGGCACGAGGCACGCGTTCCCCAGATCATCGCCGGGGTTCCCCGGGGTGTGTTTGCGTATCTCTCCAGGGGGATCAGGGATAGCGTGGACGTGCCTGTGATCGCCAGTCACCGCATCAACGACCCCGGGCTTGCCAGGGAGATGATCTCCGACGGCCTGTGCGACATGGTGGCCATGGGTCGCGCGCTCATTGCAGACCCCTACCTGCCCGAGAAGGCCGAAACCGGCCGTGAGAAGGAGCTGGTTCACTGTATCGCCTGTGCCCAGGGCTGTTTTGACAACCTGTTCAAGCTCAAGGCCGTGGAGTGCCTCTGCAATCCAAGGGCAGGGTACGAGAAGGAAACCGAGCAGAAAAGGACCGGGGAGCCCAAGAAGGTGATGGTGGTGGGCGGGGGTGCTGCGGGGATGAGCGCAGCAGCCGCTGCCGCAGACCTGGGCCACGAGGTCACCCTCTATGAGAAGAGCGCCCGACTCGGGGGTCAGCTCCACCTGGCGGGCGCACCTCCGGGGAGGGAGGAGTTCGTTCAGCTGGCGGTTGACCTGCAGGGCCAGCTTGCTGCGCGCGGGGTGAGGGTGATCCTGAACTGTGAGGTGGATGAAGCGCTCCTGGAGAAGGAGAATCCCCAGGCGGTCATCCTGGCCACCGGAGCATTGCCGGTTTCTCCTCCTGTCCCCGGAAAGGACCTGCCCCACGTGCTGGAGGCATGGGACGTGCTGGAGGGAAAGGTGCGTACAGGGAGGCGCGTGGTGATCGTGGGGGGCGGCGCCGTGGGCGTGGAGACCGCTCTTCTGCTTTCCGACAAGGGCACACTGTCGGGCGATGACCTGAAGTTCCTGCTGCTAAACAAGGCCGAGGATCCATCGGACCTTTATGAGCTGGCCAGCCGGGGGACAAAAGAGGTGGTTGTCGTGGAGATGATCGACCGCGTGGGCACGGACATCGGCAAATCCACGCGCTGGGCCATGATGCAGGATGCAGACAGGGCGGGCATCACCACCCGGACGGCCACCAGGGCCCTGGAGATCACGGAATCGGGACTGAAGGTGGAGGTGGGGGACCAGGTGGAGGAGATCCCGGCGGATACGGTGATCATGGCCGTGGGGTCGACACCCTACAATCCGTTGCAGGGCCTGGTGGAGAAGAAAGGCATCTCCCTCAAGGTGGTGGGTGATGCGGTTCAGCCCGCCAAGGCCTTTGAGGCCATTCACCAGGGATTTGCCGCCGGCAGGAGCATCTAGCGTCCTGTGTTCGCCCTTGAGAAGAGGGCGAGCATTTCTTCATGAACAAGGTCCATGATGCCGGCCGGCAGTTCATGGCCCACACCCTCCATCCACACGAGCCTGGCCCCCGGGATTCGTGAGGCACATTTCGTAGCGTGGTCCAGGCTCAGAAGGGGATCCTCGGTACCGTGGATCACCAGGGTGGGCACCGAAATCCTCCCCAGTTCATCCAGCACGGATCCGGATGCCATCACGGCTGCAGAGTGATTTCGTTGGGCCAGAGGGTTGAAGCCCTTTCTTCCCATGATGTTGTGGGTCAACATCTCCCGGTGAAATTTCCCGTCAAAAGGGAATCGGCTGCCTGCAAAGGTTTTCAGAACAGCCAGCCTGTATTCAATGGTTTCCACCGGGTCATCGAGGTGGTTGGGGTATCGGGCGAGCAGGTCCTGCTGAGCCTTTGCCGCCTCTTGAGGATCCGTTGTTGTCCGAAGGATCGGGTCCGGATCCAGGGGAAACCCCGAAGAGGCGATAGAGGTCAGGGTAAAGAGCCTCTCAGGACGGTGAACGGCCAGCCTCTGCGCGATCATGCCCCCCATGGATGCGCCCACAAGATGAGCGTTTTTCAGCCGCAGTGCATCCATCACGCCAAGGGTGTCCGCTGCCATGTCCTCCAGGGTGTATGGACGGTCTTCCCTCCACTCGTTTATCCACTGAGAATGACCTGAGTCACGGTTGTCGAAACGCACGACACAATACCCTGCTGCCACGATGGGCTCGTAGAAATAGGGGCACCAAGCCGTGCACTGCTCGTCCATACCGGTGATGAGCACAACAGCCGGATGCCCGGGGCTCCCGAAAACCTCCAGGTAGATCTCAATGCCGTTGGAGGCAACCCTGCCCTGTTTGGATGGCTCCAAAGGATTCATTCCCTCTTTTCGTTCCAAGAAAAACGCCGCCCCCCGTAAGAAGGAGGGGCGGCGGAGCGCGTGTGGCGTTCGATTCCCCGGGCAATACCGGTTCTGTGCTCAAGTCCGTTCGAAGATGGTTGCCGGTGCCATGGCCCCGCCCGTGCAGAGGGTGACGAGCGCGTACCTGGCCTCCCTCCTGATCAGTTCATTGATCGCGGTGACGGATAGACGGCAACCCGAGTTGCCCACCGGGTGGCCCAGCGCCATGGCCCCTCCGTTCACGTTGAGCTTCTCCATGGGTGCGTCGAGTTCCTTGACCCATGCAAGGGGGACCGGTGCAAAGGCTTCGTTCACCTCGAAGATGTCCATGTCATCCATCTTCAAGCCCGCCTGTTTCAACACCTTGGGCGTGACTTCAAGGGGGCCTGTGAGCATGAGCACCGGGTCCGAGCCCACGGCGGCATTGGCCACGATGCGGGCCATGGGGGTGAGGTTCAACTCCTTGAGCTTGTCCCCGCTCACGAGCAGCACGGCAGAGGCTCCGTCGGTTACGGGACTGGAGATGCCTGCCGTGATCCAGTCGCTGCCCAGGGCCGGTTTGAGCGTGGCCAGCTTTTCCATGTTCGTGTCCGGGCGGATGGTCTCGTCCTTTTCCATGAGGATCTCGCCGCCTTCAGCGTCCAGGCCTTTTGTGGGCAGGATCTCGTTCTTGAAGTATCCGTTCTCCGTGGCGTTGTGCGCCTTGGTGTGGCTCGAGACGGCAAACTTGTCGCAATCCTCCTTGGTGACGCCCCAGTTCTCGGCAATGGCCTGGGCGGCCTGCCCCTGGTTGTAGAACTTTCCCTGGACCCGCTCGATGTAAAAGGCCCCGTACGGGAGGCCCTGGGCCCTGCCGTCGGGGAGCGTGCCGCCGATGTCGCTGCCGATGGGGTACTTGCTCATGAGTTCGATACCGCTCGAGATAACGATGTCCATGACGCCCGATGCCACCATGCCGTAACCGATCTGAATGGCGGTCAGGCTGCTTCCGCACTGGCGGTTCACCGAGACACCGGGCACGTGATCCGGCAGCTTGGACGCGAACACGCCCATGCGGGCGATGGTAAACCCCTGTTCGCCCACCTGGTAGACACACCCGGTGATGACATCCTCCACCAGCGCCGGGTCCAGGTCCACCCGGGCCACCACCTCGTTCAATACCGTTCCCAGCAGTTCAGGTGCGGTCCACTCCCTCAGGTACCCGTTCCGCCGTCCCACCGGGGTACGAACTGTGCTGACAACGTAGACGTCTCGCATCGGATTCCTCCTCTTTAATGAAAGCGAAAGAATTCCCTAATCGAACAAGCCGGATCTTGAACCGCTCCCGATCACGATCCCTTAGCATATCGTGTTCACCTGATTCGTCAAGGCGCGGGACGGGGGCCCAAAGAGAACCCTTCCCATTGCCCGGAGGATCAGCCATGTTTCTCGTCACATGAAAGTCTGCTAATATCGTTACGGACCCGGGAGGTGGCGGGATGGCTCACGGTTCTCCGCTAAAATTGTTTCAAATGAAGCTACTCTGTCAACAGGAAAGTGTCAGTCTGTTCACCTTCTGGGGCTTAATCAGCAGGGAGCTGTTGAGGGTTCCCTCGGAGGTTTGTGCCGGGCGACTGAGCAGGGGGGGAGCGAGGGACGTTGACCAAACAAACCGGAGAGGGAATCCTCAACAACTCCCAAACGCAGGACATGTGTGAAACACGGCGAGGTTTCCAAATCACCCCACACGAAGATATAGGACCAGGAAAGGAAGCGGACTCCATCGCATGACGAAAAACAAGATCACATTTAAATGGCTGGGCACTGCAGGGTTTCACCTCCAGGTTGGCGGCCATGAGCTTCTCCTTGACCCGTATCTTTCCCGGCTGGAAGGAACGAGTCCGAAGATCCGGGCGAGCGCATCCGATTTTCAAAACGTTTCCCTGGTCCTCGTTTCCCACGGCCATTTCGATCACGCCATGGACGTGGCTGACGTGGCGCGGGCTTCCGGGGCAAGGGTGTATGCACCGGTGAAGACATGCGAGATTCTCAAGAAAAAGGGGGTCCCGGCGGATACCCTGTTTCCCAACGAAGAGGCTTCCCCCTTTGTGTGGAACGGGGCCGACATCCGGGTCGTGCCCTCGCAGCACATCACCTTTGACGGCCCCTTGATCCGCAAAACACTGGGGATGGCCCTGCGCGGCGGGGTCCTGTTCAAGGTCCTTCGACTGGGAAGGGCCTGGCCCCTGGGGTCCAACTCGGAGTTCCTCATGGATTTCTCGGGCTACCGGGTCCTGTTCTCAGGGAGCGGGGGCGGAGACTGGAACGCTCTGGCCGAATTGAAACCCCACTGCTGCATGTTCCCCTTTGCGGGCCGATCCGACATCCTGGAGATCTTCATGCAGGCTGCCCGCACCATCCAGCCGGAGACCGTAGTCCTGCATCACTTTGACAAGTTCTTCCCTTCCTTCTGTGTGGATTATCCGGTGGGGGAACTCCGTGAGAGGGTCGCAAGGGAGCTGCCGCAGGTTCAGTTGATCATCCCGGAAGCGGAAACGGAATTTACACTGCCGTGAAGAGATGAAGGAGGTTGCATCCATGGCGAGAAAACAGGTTACCAGCGAGATCGTGAATCACAACAAGACCGTGGAATTCCACCGGAACCTGCACGAAGTCACCACCGAAGACGGCATGAACCTCATCATGACCCACAAGATCCCCTTGAGGAAGAAGTCCCTGGCACCCGTTGTTCTCGTGCACGGGCTGGGCCAGAACCGCTACAGCTGGACACTCAGCAAGCGGAGCCTGGAGAACTACCTCGTCTCGCAAGGGTTCGAGACCTTCAACGTGGAGCTCAGGGGGCACGGGATCAGCCGGGCCAACGGGTGCGAGGTGCCCACCAGCTTTGAGACCTACCTGTTCTACGACATACCTGCTGTTTTGAAGGCCGTCCATGAGATCACCAAGGGGAGAAAGACCTTCTACTTCGGTCACAGCCTGGGGGGCGCCATCTCCTACTGCATCGGAGCCGATTACCAGGATCTCCTGGCCGGGATCGTGGCCATTGCAAGCCCCTTCAGCATGGCACAGGGGAACCTGGCCTTGAAGCTGCTCGCAAAGTTCGGGGTGCTCATGGACAGGATCGTGCCCTTCCGCCTGCTGCACCCGGAGACCTTTTACATCGACTTCATCGGTTTTTTTGCAAAGTACGGGCTGTTCGTTCTGGACAACCGCTTCAACAAGATCCCGGTCCAGGTCTGGTATCCCGGCAGCATCGAGCGGGACATCCTCACCGAGAGGATCGAGAAGGGGTTCGACCGGACGAGCTTCAACGTTTTCTGGCTCCTGGTGGAATGGGCCTCCAGCGGCACCTTCCACAGCAGCGACGGAAGCGTGGATTTTCAGGAGCACATCAAGGACCTGACGGCCCCGATCTTCTTTGTCGTGGGCGACAGGGATCATGCCGTGCCCGAGGAATCGGTTCTGGCTGCCTACGAGAAGGCGGGCTCCAGCGACAAGACGATGAGAGTGTTCGGTGGAGAGGCGCCGGATCTCCACTGGGGACATTGCGACCTGATCTGCGGACGCGAAGCACCCCGGATCGTCTGGCCCGAGATCCTTGCATGGATGAAGGAACGCCTCCCCCAAACATGACATCAAAACGTCCTGGTTCCCGATATGAGCGTCCTGCGCCTCCGCAAAGAGTTGAAGAAACACCGCAGCAGGGAACATGCCAAGGTCTCGCAGCGCTTCTTCAAGACCGGCCCGGGGGAGTATGGCGAGGGCGACGTCTTTCTGGGGGTCAAGGTCCCGGAGATTCGAAGGATTGCCAGGGGGAACCGGGACGTTCCCGTGGAGGATGCCGTTGAGCTGTTGAGGTCCCCGATCCATGAGGAGCGGCTCCTGGCCCTGTTGATCCTTGTGCTGAAGTACGCAAAAGGGGACGACAGGCTCCGCAAGAGGATCTACAACCTCTACCTGAAGAATACGAGGCACATCAACAACTGGGACCTGGTGGACGTGACGGCGGAACACGTGGTGGGAGCCCACCTTTATGAAAGGGACAGGGGCCCCCTCTATGAACTGGCCGGGTCCGGATCGCTGTGGGAGAGAAGGATCGCGATCATGGCCACCTTCCACTTCATCAAGCAGAACGATTTTCAGGACACGCTCCGCCTGGCCGAGAACCTGCTGGCCGATCCGGAGGACTTGATACACAAGGCGGTGGGGTGGATGCTCCGCGAGGTGGGCAAGCGAGACCTGCCCAAAGAAGAAAGGTTCCTGAGAAGGCATTACAGGAACATGCCGCGGACCATGCTGCGTTACGCCATCGAGCGCTTCCCGGAACCCCGAAGACAGGCCTACCTGAAGAACCAGGTCTAACCCTAACCTAATCATCTGGAACCCTCAACAGCCCCGAACAAAGCGAGAGCTGCCGGTCCACGAGCGGACGAATCAGGGTCATGCAGACCTTCGAAGCTTCCCGAACAGGAAGGCAAGGAGCTTCAGGGCGAGACAGATGACGAACAGGGGGAGGATCACAGCGCTACCCATGGCGTTGGCTGCAAGATCCGCCATCTCGAACGAACCCTTCCCTGTAGCAAGATCGAGCAGTTCATTGAGGAGGCCGAGCAGGTTCGTGACGAGGATGGACGCGAGCAGGGTAGCAGGGAGGGAAACCCCCAGGACGAGGAGGATGAAGAGGAAGACCCATATCCCGAGCACGCACATGATCACCGCGTGAATGGCCTTGTCGAGATGAAGGGAGGCCGCCTTTCCCACGGAAGAGAGCAGGGGGGATTTGGCGATCCCCTTCTGGATCATGGAACCCGCCTTCAACTTCCACTGGCTTCGCACGATGAGCATTTTACGAAAGGGGTTCGTCTCCTTTACCACAAAGGGGAGCCCCTTCCGGCCCTTCTTTGCGATCCACCCCTCGGTCCACTCTTCCAGGGGTGTGCCTGACGGGTGCTGGAGGTAGGAAACGCGGATCCACTCGAACCCGTCCCGCTCTGTATCCTCTCCCAGGTAGAGCACATGCGTACCCGTTTCCAGCACATGGATCTCTTCTGCAGCCCTTACCGGCTCTGCCCGGACGATCAGGGGGGAGACCGGAACACGGTAGACATTGGTCAAG
>CAZSUQ010000063.1:0-12667 GCA_964609935.1 uncultured Thermodesulfobacteriota bacterium
ATCATCAAATACCACAGGATCGCGGTGGGAGCCTGTTCAGGTATGGATTTCGGCCTCAGCGCTCAGGCAAGCCTGATTACCCGGGGGCTGGCGGAGATGACCCGTTTGGCAGTGGCAAAAGGCGCCAACCCTTTGACCCTGAGCGGTCATGCCGGAATCGGAGACCTTGTACTGACCTGCACCGGTTCCCTGAGCAGGAACCGCCAGGTGGGATTCGCGCTGGGGCAGGGGAAATCCCTCAACGAGATTTTGGGGGCCATGAAGATGGTGGCTGAGGGGGTGGAAACGGCCCACTCGGTATGGCATCTTTCCAGGTCGCTCGATGTTTCCATGCCCATATCCGAACAGGTGGCCATGGTTCTTCATCATGGGAAGTCGGTTCAGCAGGCGGCCAAGGAACTCATGGAGCGGCCGTTGCGTGAGGAACTGGATGATGAATGGGAAGAACATCCATCCACTGTGTCCGGCAAGTCCGGGCAACGATAACGCAGAGAACGCGTTCGATGCATCCGACCGGGAGAAAGGGAAAGATGATGGATGATTCCGCTGTTCTATGGGAGCAAAGACCTTCGCTCCAAGCGCCCTATCTGTTTGCAGCCTGGCCTGGAATGGGGAATGTGGCGCTGAACGCCGCCAGGTACCTCGTGAGGGCGCTGGATATGGAGCCTTTTGCATCCATCGAGGCTTCCCGGTTCTCCCACGCGGAAGGGATCTTTATCCGTGACAAAAAGGTCATCCCTCTCCAGATTCCCGAGTATCGATTCTTCTTCTTCCGGCACCCGGAAGGCTTGAACGACCTGGTTGTTTTTGTGGGGGATACCCAGCCCCTCCATCCTCAGGGGTATTCGCTCACCAATCTCGTTATCAGGGTTGCCAAAGCGTGCGGCGTGCAGAAGCTGTTTACCGGCGCAGCCCTTGCCTGTTCCATCTCCCATATGGAGACACCCAAGGTATGGGGAGTGGCCACCCAGGAATCCCAGTGGGCCGAACTGGAAGCAGAGGGGATCCAGCTCCTAACGGACGGCAACATCAGCGGCCTGAACGGGCTTCTGCTTGGCGTGGGACAGGAGACGGGTTTCCAGGGGACCTGCCTTCTGGGGGAGCTCCCCTACTATACGATCGGAACGGACAATCCCAAGTCCAGTCTTGCCGTGCTGGAGAAGCTTTGCAGGCTATGGTCCGTGGAGGTGGAGTTTTCCGAACTGCGCGAGGAGGCCCTCAAAAAAGAAATGGAAATCGAAGAGTTCATTCGGCGTGGTGAGAATGACACCATGATGGAGGAGATACTGAAAAGGGGGGAGGCTGACTCGGAGATTCCTCAGTAGATACCGGACCGAGTATTCTTGTTTCGCTCAAGTTCCGTCTTTGCCCCATCGGGCATGTCATAGATATGGGTCTGGACCTTTTTACAGATCACCTGGGGTCTTTTGGCGCTGAATGCGTACTCCTTCCGCTTGTGTTCCTCATCCATCACAATGATCTTCACGGCGATCTGCTGGTCTCCGGGCACGTTGTACATGGTGCAGCCGTCGGATCCTCTTTTAATGCCCCAACCGATGAAATCGGTCCACTTGTACCGGATGACCATGCAATCCAGAACGTCACCATAAGGAATCTCTTTGGAGAAGATGTAGAATCCGAACTTGATTCCCTTGTTCGTAACGGAAACCTTGAGGGACAGGAAGATCTGGACGAACCAGGCGGTCATGGCAAAGACCATGGCCAGAAGGAGGTGAACCAGATCGCTTTTTCCTTCTTTGATAAAGGGATACAGAAGGAAGAAGGCGATGATGAGGATAAAGACGCCCAGAGCTCCAAGTCGCATCCAGGAAGGAGCGGAAATGACCTCTTCGTACTCAATTTGTACGTCGTCGCCTTCCCGCTCCGGTCGGTCGTCACCGGGTTGGCTGCGAGGCTTTAATGGGATAACCTTGGGGGACCGCTTTCCCTTCATTTTTTCTCCAGTACTTCATATGCCCCAATATTGTAATACAGAAAGCAAATGAAAGATAGGGGGCGTTTATGAAATGCTGTTACGGTGCACGAAAAAATCAAACAGAAAAAAGCATGAAAAGCGATGAGCCTTTCTAAAGTATAAACATCGGAAGAAGTCCTTCTTGACTTTATCCGGGGGCTTGGGTAGGTGAACATAAATCGCTGAGATGAAAACAGTTTTCGAGAAGACAGGAGGCACTTCATGAAATTCGAATCGTCACAGATCATCCATTTCCCGATTGATGAAGTCTATTCCCTTGTACGTGACGGGCTGCTCGAGCTCGTCCCTTTCCTGCCCAATGTAAACAAGATCGAAATCGAATCCAAGGAAGAACTGGGCGGGGGGAAGGTTCGCGTTGTGAACCGGTGGTTCGGGAAGGGGGATATCCCCAAGGTGGCACAGAAGCTCGTTCAACCGGACAAGATAGCATGGCTGGATACCGCCATCTGGGATGACGAACAAAAGACCTGCCGCTGGGAGATTTCGCCCATGTTCTTCCAGGAAAATGTCTCCTGCAAAGGGGTCAACTTCTACAAGGAAGAGGGTGAGGGCAAGACCCGGTTGGAGATAACAGGGGAGCTCACGGTTCAGAGCAAAGGGATTCCGGGTGTGCCGCGCCTTCTCGCAAAGAAGGTCTCCGATCAGGTGGAGAAGTTCATTGTAAAGCTTTTGACCCCGAACCTTGCCAACCTCGCGCAAGGGGTAACACAATACCTGGGCGATAAAAACAAGTAAGGAAGGAAGAGGTTCTTCAACATGACAAGGGTGCTTTCCACGGACGTTCTCGTCCTCGGTGGCGGCCCGGCAGGGCTGAAGGCGGCACAGGAATGCGCTGCCCGGGGTGCGGACACACTGGTCGTGGAAAAGAAGAAGGAGATCGGTTCCCCGATCCAGACCAGCGGAGCCACCTATATTGCAGACATGAGGAAGTACGGGATCCCCCCTGCACTCTACCATCGTGTGGAAACCATCCGGTTCCTGTCCTCCCGGGAAGAGGCCCGGTTTCAGAATGGAAAAGACGGAATCGGCGTCCTGGATGTGAGGGGGTTGCTGCAGTACATGGCCCAGCAGGCCGTGGGCCAGGGGGCACGGTTTTGCCTCGGAACCCGGGCCCTCGAGCCGGTCGTGAAAAAGGGGAGGGTTCTGGGGGCCCGGGTCCAGACAGCCCAGGGGGAGAAGCAGGAGATCCGGGCGCAGGTCACCATCGATGCTACAGGGCTGGCCAGCGTGTGTTCCAGGGGTCTGTTTGGCTTCAAGGGCTTCCAGCGATACGGCGTGGGGCTTGAATACGATCTTTATGCTCCCCGCTGGCCTGAAGGGGAATTCGTCCTTCTGGTGGGATCCGATGTGGCACCCAGCGGGTATGCATGGATCTTTCCCTGGGGGGGCCACAGGGTCCGTGTGGGCGTGGGTGTTACCTTCCCCGAGGCAAGGGAGGTGAACCTGGAGGCCTGCCTACACAGGCTCGTGGAGGAGGACCCGCGCTTTGCACCCTTTTTCGTCCGGTCAGGGTGTATCGAGCGTCACAAGGGCTTTATCCCGGACGAGATCTATACCCATGAGCCGGTGGCAGACGGGCTGCTCGTTATCGGGGATGCGGCCGGGCAGGCCTCCGCCCTGGCGGGCGAGGGGATCCGTTTTGCCATGGAGATGGGCATCCTTGCAGGCCGGGCATCGGCCGAGGCCGTGAAGAAGGGGGCCCCCACAAAAGAGGTGCTCGGCAAGGCACACAACCAATGGCGAAAACGGCACGACCGTGACTTCCGGATCGCCATGGAGATCAACAAGCGGATGGCCGAATTCAATGACGAGCAGTGGGACAAGGCCATCCGATATCTCGATCGATTGACCGACCGGCAATTCCTTCAGTTTCTCAAGACCGACTTTACCCTGTCCCTCTTTCTACGGATCCTGGCAAAGAATCCCGATCTCGCGCGGAAGGCACTGGTTCGCCAGGTCATGAAGGAGTTGAAAAAAAGGTCGTGACCCCTTTTCTCGTTTACCCGCCGGCCTTCTCTTCCAGATAAGGTTCGAGGATGTCCCGCCAGCAGGCCCTGGCACCCATGTGCTTCAGGTTGCCGTAATGCCCCCCGATGACCCGGCTGATGAACACGGTCTCCGGTGAGGGCTTGAAGTGGAGCATCTTAGAAAGACCCAGCGGGGCCAGTTCAAAGAGGCGTTCATGGAGTGCGGCCGTTCCGAAGTCATAGACTTCCCCGCTTTGGAAGGGTCTCGTGTATACCTCCACGAATCTTCTGTAGAAGTCCGCGTCCGGCGCCTTCTTGCGCGGATCCCTGGCACCGAGTCGATACAGGGCTTCGTCGATTTGCTCGTAACGCCCCTCCAGTGCACAGACCGTCAGGTTCCGGAAGGTCTTCTGGATCTCGGGAGGGATGGCCTTCAGGCATCCAAAATCGTAAAGGACCAGGCGCCCGTCCTTTCGGAAGGCATAATTGCCGGGGTGGGGGTCAGCGTGCAGGAGTCCCACCCCCAGCACCTGATGGGCGTAGATATCGAAGATCAGGCTGCCGAAGTGGTCCCGGTCTTCCTGGGTATAGGGATGTGAGAAGAGTGCCTCCATGGGGTCCCCGGGAAGGAATTCCATGGTGAGGACCCGACGCGAACAGTAGGGAGGGAAGCTCTTGGGAATCAGGATCCTCTTGTCTCTCCGGAACAGACGCCTGAAGGTCTTGATGTTCTCCATCTCCTGTTCATAGTCCAGTTCCTCGGAGAGGCGGGCCTGGATCTCATTGAACATCTCATCCAGGTCACGCCTCTTGTAACCGAAGAGGCTCCCCATGGAGAAGATGGACCTCAGGTTCTTCATGTCCCCTTCGATGTTCTCCTCCACACCCGGGTATTGCACCTTGACCACCACCTCGGTCCCGTTGGCAAGCCTGGCACGGTGGACCTGGCCGATGGAGGCGGAGGCGTAGGGCTCTTCTTCGATGTGGGCAAACAAGGCTTCCGGCGCCTTGCCGAACTCCGAAGCGATCTGCTCGGCAATGACCTCGTAAGCCATGGGTGGGGCGGCTTTTTGCAGGGTGGCCAGGATATCCGCGAATTCCTTGGGGAGGATATCCGCATGGGTGGAAACGGCCTGTCCCACCTTCATGGCCGCTCCCTTGAGTTCCCCCAGGGTCTTCACGATTCGCTCTGCGTTCCGGATGTGTGCCTCCATCCGGGCGTCCGCCACCACGCCGGAACGCTGAAAAACCTCCTTGATCCGCTGGCCCGTGTAACTGGAGGAAACACGTGTGGTCAGCCCCGTTATCTTGAAGAAACGGGAGGATCGTTTCGAGATGAAGCCCTTCTGCTTGGCCATGGGGATCCCCAATGCTACATTCATGGGTGTGCAGGTGCACACATCCACTGCGTATCGCTTGCCCGAACAATTGTCAATCTGCCCGGGAATCCGTGCGTGCACCTCTCTCTTCCCGTGCTTGACAGGATTTTGCCGTAACGGGTAATAAACGGATAAGAAAGGAGA
Source organism: uncultured Thermodesulfobacteriota bacterium (assembly GCA_964609935.1). Taxonomy (GTDB): domain Bacteria; phylum Desulfobacterota; class DSWW01; order DSWW01; family DSWW01; genus CAYTRL01. The sequence goes on from CAZSUQ010000063.1 coordinate 5,487, forward strand.
AAGCCACGGAAACCCCACAGTTGACCGAGGTGATCAAGGCGATTGCCATTGCAGGTCCCGTACTTGCAGGAATCGTGCTCCTGTCCTGGGTGCTCAGAAAACGTCAGTGGTTCGTGGTCTGGGTCAGAAGGCCCTTCCAGTTTTTTGCCATCTCCGCCGCCGTCTGGCTCTTCTTCCACTTTGCCGACATCCCTTCCCTGGAGAAATATGCGGCTGCCGTTGTGATCGCCACCGCCGTGGGCGGCCTGGTGCACGTGGTCGTATCCTTCATGTTCGGCGTGTTTTTCAGCCGGCAGCGCGACATTCATCTGCCCCCGCTCCTTCGGAACGTCATCCTCGCCTCCACCTACGTGCTGATCTTCGTGGTGGCGCTCAAAGCCGTTGTGCCCGACTTCTCCCTGTCCCCCCTGCTCGTTGCGTCGGGCGTGCTCTCCCTGGTTCTCGGCCTGGCCTTTCAGGACGTGCTCTCCAACCTCATCGCAGGCGTCACCCTGAGTGTGGAGAGGCCTCTGCGCACGGACGACTGGGTGACCATCGGGGGCAAGGAAGGGAAGGTGGTGGAGATCACCTGGAGGACCACCAAAATCCTCACACGGAACAACGATTACGTGATCCTCCCCAATCGGCTGGTGGCTGAAAACGATCTCTGGAACTACAGCTATCCCTCCAGCCTCCACCGGGCGATCCTGGAGATCGGACTACCCTATTCCACCCTGCCCACCATTGCCGAACAGGCGCTTCTCGAGGCAGCCCGCAAGACAACGGGGGTGCTGCGGAGTCCCCGCCCGCTTGTCCTGCTCTCGAGCTTTGACGATTTTGCCATTACCTACAAGCTCGTAGTCTCCATCGAGGATTACGACAGCTACTTCCTGATCCTGAGCGACGTGCGCAAGGAGATCTTCTACTGCCTGAAACGGTACAATGTGGTCATCCCGTTTCCTGTCCGTACGGTCCAGATGCACCAGGGGGAACCCGCCTCCACGGAGTGGAAGGAACCGCACCATCACCGGCTTCACGTGCTTTCAGGCCGAAGGCGCGGAGAATTTTTCCCGCTCTCCGAAGAGGCTGTTCTCATCGGCCGGGGAGGGACGACCGGGATCGACCTGCGCGATCCGGTGGTGTCCAAGGACCACGCACAGATCCTTTTTGAAAAGGGTGAATACTTCATCCAGGACTCGGGAAGCAAGCACGGCACCCTCGTGAACGGCAGCCCGGTGGAAAAAAGGAAGCTCCGATCCGGTGACGAGATCACCATCGGAGACTCGGTCCTCCGTTTTGAAATGATCGAATTCGGTTGAGCCGGCCTGAAGAGGCCGGAACCTGAAAAAAGCGGCATTTGTAGGCATCCGGGTGAAAGGAGTTCTCCATGCGGTTCCTTCGTGTCTGTTCCCTGCTCGTCCTGTCCTTCTGCCTCGGATGTATAGGGCCGGTTGCCCTCCACAAGGCCGTCCTCGGTTACGACGAGAGCGTGAGCCGGGTGGAACGGGAGATGCTGCTTCTCAACATCGCGCGAAAGCACCAGCACCTTCCCAGCCACTTCACGGTGACGTCGAGCATTGCGGCCACCTTTGATTACAGGACGACCATGGGCATTGACGCCTCGCTGCTGGAAGGGCCCGGTACGATCAACGCCTACAGCCCGAACATGGGCGTCACCATGGCGGAGAACCCCACGCTGAGCATCATTCCGGTGCAGGGGGAGGAGTTTACCCGCCGGGTTCTGGCGCCCATGACGGAAAGCAAGTTCCTGTTCCTGGTCTATCAGGGGCTCCCCATTAACATGGTCATGCGCGTCATGACGCGCGGCATCGAGGTCCAGAACCCGGACGGGACCTTCAACCGGTTCATCCTGAACTGGCCCACCCGCCCGGTGGAGTATGAAGAGTTCCGCAAGCGGGCCCTGCATCTTACGTGGCTCAATGCCTCCCGGAAGCTTTTTGTCGGCCGGTTGAGCTTCGAGGAGGTCTTGGCCACAGGGGTGGAACATTCCCCCTCAGCCGGGGATTTCATGCAGGCCACAGAAAAGGGATACACGTGGGAGAGGTGCCGGGAGACCGGAACCTATGCGCTCAAGAGGCAGACGGTGGGCCGTGTCACCATCACCAACTACGATCCCCGGGCCATGTCGGATCGAGAGCGGGAGGCGTTGAACGAACAGGCATCCAGGAATCCCACGAACTTTGTTTTCGTGGACATCCGTTCCGACAAACCGGGTGGGGATTACCCTTTGCGAGGCGCCGTCAAGCTGCGAAGCTTTAACGAGATTCTTGCATTCCTGGCCGCAGGGATCGATGGGAACCCGGAGTATAATGTGAAGGCGGACCCACGGACAGGGGAGGTGGCGCGGAATCCGCGGGAGACGCTGGACATCCAGGTGACGGGAAATCGCCTGTCCGAGAGGTTCCTGGACGTGGAGTTCCGTGGAAAGCACTATTCCGTCCTGGACACGCCCTGGGACCGGGAAGCCTTTGCCCTTCTCTACAATGTCTACCAGATGACCGTGACGGACGTGACCGGTGTGGGTGTCCCGCTGATCACCATTTCGAAGTAATCGCAGGATCCCACAACAGCCCGAAGGCCTTTCCGCACGAGATCCCGGTTTTCTTGACAAGGGTCAAGGGCTGGGATAACTTGAATCCGGGCGTTTGCCTTTGCCCGGAACCACGTTCCCGACCCTCCATGACTTGACTCCATGTACCCATCAAGAGGAGGGTTTTTTCTTTTCACCTACCCTGAAACAAGCAAAGGGCCGCTGCCATGTATTATGAGAAAAGCGTTCTCTGGGTCGAGCAGATCGTAGCCGAGCAAAACGAGTGGAGATCCCGGACCATCAACCTCATCGCGAGCGAGAACGTGATGAGCCGGCGGGCGAGGGAGGTGATGGGGTCGGATTTTGCCCACCGCTATGCCGAGGGACATCCTGGAGAGCGTTATTACCAGGGAACCGAAAAGATCGATGAGATCGAGGCCCGTGTCAAGAAGCACCTGAAGACCCTGTTCCGGTGCAGGCAGGTGGACGTGAGGCCCATCAGCGGAACCGTGTGCAACGACGCGGTGTTCAGCCAGTACATCGGTCCGGGTGACGTGGTGATGGTCAACTCCACGGCCGGCGGCGGGCACATCAGCCATCACCGGGTGGGATCCGTGGGAAAATACACGAGGAACATCATCGATTTTCCTCTGACCCAGGACGGCTATCACGTGGATGTGGACAGGACCATCGATCTCGTCCGCACGATTCATCCCACGCTGCTCATCTTCGGCAAGAGCCTTTTCCTGTTTCCGGAACCTGTGGCACAACTGGCCGAGGAGGCAAAGAAGAACGGGGCGTTGATCATCTACGACGCAGCACATGTCCTGGGCCTGATTGCCGGAAAGCGATTCCAGGACCCTCTCGAGGAGGGGGCGGACGTGATGACCGGGAGCACACACAAGACCTTTCCCGGGTCCCAGCGCGGCATTGCCCTGAGCAACATGAAGGAAAAAGAGTGGAGGAAGATCGACAGGGGCGCCTTCCCCGGGTCCTCCTCCAATCACCACCTGGACACGCTGGTACCGCTGGCCATCACCACCTATGAGATGCTGGAGCTGGGCGAGGTCTATGCGGACCAGACGATCAGGAACGCCAAGGCCCTGGGCAGTGCCCTCTGCGAGTTCGGGTTCGACGTTCAGGCAAAGGAGTTCGATTTCACCGAGACCCATCAGGTGGCCGTGGATGTGATCAAGTACGGGCGGGGGGACGAGGTGGCCCGCATGCTCAGTGACAACAGCATCATCCTGAACATGAATCTCCTCCCCTTTGAGCCGCTGGAAAACGTCAGCAACCCGGCCGGGATTCGCATCGGGGTCCAGGAGATGACCCGGGTGGGCATGAAAGAGGATGAGATGAAGCAGATCGCACTGTTCTTCAAGCAGTGCCTGCAGGACGGAACGTTTGTGGGCGATGCCGTGGCAGAGTTCCGGCAGGATTTCCAAGAGGTCCAATACTCACTTGACAACAAGTCGGGGTAGGCATGTACGAACTGACGGTGGTGGAGGACTTCTCCGCCGCACACTCCCTCCCTTCTTCGGGCGGGAAGTGCGAGCGGCTTCACGGCCACAACTGGAAGGTGGAGGTTCAGGTGTGGGCCGACCGTCTCGATGAGGTGGGTATGGCCATTGACTTTCACGACCTGCGGAGCCTGCTCCGCCCCATCCTGGAGGAACTGGACCACTCACACCTGAACGACCACCCCGCTTTTCAGACCCATTCGCCTACAGCGGAGAACATTGCAAGACACATCTACCAGCGCCTTGCCGATCTTCTCCCTGCCAAGAAAGTCCGTATGGGCCGCGTCCGCATCTGGGAATCGGAAGACACGGCCGCTGCCTACACCGAGGCCCTTCCTCCTGTTTCTCCCCCGGAGGCCGAGGGGGGATGAGCTTCCTGCCGAATCCGTCGAACAGAAGGAAAGCGTGATCCATGCATCTTGAAAAAACAGAATTTTCCGTGGCGGACATGCCGCAGATCGCGCAGCGGATCGAGTCCTTCTGCCTGAAGGCGGAAGACAGGGTCCCCGTGCTGAAAACCCTCTGGGGTGGGTGGAACAGGACACTTCGGGAGATCCAGGAGAAGGCCTCCCAGGAGGTTCCCCGTTCCAGGGTGGCCGTGATCGGGTCCATCAAGTCGGGCAAGAGCACGTTCGTGAACGCGCTCGTGAGGAGCGATATCCTCCGCCGCGGGGCGGGCACGCTCACCTCGGCCGTCACGCGTGTCATGCCTGCCCAGGCGTCCAGCGCCTCCATTGACTGGAAGGGATGGCAAAAGGTGAACACCGAGGCCGGATACGCTGCCCAGCTTCTTTCCGGCATGACCGGGAGCGAGACACTTCCGGCCTCCCTGGATCTCAGGAGGGAGGAAGACCGTGAGGCCGTGGGGAGGCTGCTGGAGAGCATCGGGCCCACACCTGCGGGGCTCCCACGGTATGCGCTGAACCAGCTCGCAAGGCTCCAGGGCCTGTTCCAGGGCTATCCCCGCATCAGCGCTCACATGCAGGACGAAAGCACCACCATGGTGCTCGAGCGGGAGTGGTTTCTTCAGCACCGGGAAATCGTCTCCTCGGACGCGGCTGCCGCTTATGTGGACGATGTGCGCGTGGAGTTCCCCTTTCCCGAGGGGCTCCCCATGACCGAGATCGCGGACTGCCAGGGGAGCGACTCCCTGAACCCCTCGCACATCGACCACGTGCAGGACTACCTTCTCCGGACCGATTGGGCGATCTACCTGATCAACTCCGTGATGGGTCTCAGGGAAGCGGACGAAAAACTGCTCGAGGTGGTGCAGGGGCTGGGCCTGGGCGACAACATCCTCTTTGTCCTCAACACCGATGTGGATGCCCACGCAGGGATCGAGGATCTCAGGCGTGTGCAGGATTCGGTGGAAAAGTGGATCGCCTCCCGTCTCGGCCCGCCGAGACTCTACACGGCCAATGTGCTCATGGAGCTCTTCAAGGGGCTCGAGGCAAGGAGCCTCCTGTCGGAACGTGAAAAGGAGCGGCTGGATCACTGGCGCAAGGACAGCGTGATGCTGGAGGTTCTGGATTCCCGGTGGAAGGATCTCCTCACCTTCTGGCGTGACGAGATCGCGCCTGCAGCCGGGCGCTTTCAGCAAACCTTTGCAAAACGCTCCCTTGGCAATCTCTCCGGTCGCCTTCGGCAGAGCGTGCGAATCGCGGCAAATCCGTACGGGCTGGACCTGGCTGCGCTCGAGGTTTGTTCCGTGGAGGCAGAGAAGCTGCTGCCCAACATGGAGTCTCACCTGGAAGGGGCGGCCATGAAGGCGGAGAAAAAGGTCCGCAGCGTGCTCGACAGCCTCCTGGACCCGGGGTTCAGCCCGGCAGGGAAAGGGATCAAGGAGTTCATCCAGGGGTACAAGAGCGAATGGGATCCGGTGTCAACGGTGCGGACAGGTGGCGAGGTCAACATCACCGGCATGGCGCTCTCCCTTGCAGAGGAGTTCAACCAGTCCCTGCACCTGTTCCTCGTGGAAAACGTGAACACCGAGATCACGCGCGAGGTTCACAAGCTGATCAAGGATATCCAGAAGGACTTCTCCACCGTGGCGGACATGTACCTCGTGGTTCTGAACAACAACTATCTCAAGCTCCGGCAGAGCCATCAGCCTGTAACCTCGAGCGGGAAGGGGGAGGATGCCCTGTCCGCAGACGCCTCTCCAGGAATCCCCGGGGAGGAAGAAGGCCCCGGCATGCAGGGGATGGATGTGCGCGAGCTGGCCAAGGATCCTCCGGTGGACCTCTTCTCCATGAAGATGGACCTCTCCCTCCGGCAAAAGGCCGTTGCCGTGGTTCGCCAGGGCTGGATGCTCTCCTTCAAGAGGGCAAAGGGGTGGATCGTGAGCCACCTGTCTGACAGGCCCGCAGAGGATGAGAACGCGGTGAAGGCGGAGGTGAGGCTCCACTGGAGGGAGAAGACCGTGAAGAGCCTGAAAAAGGAAGCCAGGAACCTGGTGAAGCAGGAGATGGGCCGATACAACGAGAACCTGAAATACCAGGTTCTCATCAAGTACGTGCACGATCTTGCGCGGGCATGTCGAGAGGACCTGAAAAGCCGTGTTACCGCCTTCCAGCAGGACGTGGAACAGGCCCAGAAGGCCCCCGGCCTATCGGACAGGGAGGTGGTGGCTGCCCGCGAAAACCTTCCCGAGTGGGAGGCAGGATTGAAGGAGATCGATGCATCGATCCGGGCCTGACCCCTCCCTTTCCGCCTGCATCCCTGATCATTCACCTTCCGGCCCGGCACGCTGTTCGGCCAGAACCCGCCGGTCTTTCTCCCGAAGGTGTTCTTCGGATCCAATGATGGGATGAAACTCGAGCCTTGGAGAGTACCTGCTGTTGGGCACGGTTCTTCCCAGGGCTTCGGCCATGGCCCGGATATGATGAGGGCCCGTCCCGCAGCAGGCCCCGATGTAACGAACCCCCATCTCCTTTGCCTTCAAGGCATAAGCGGCAAGTTCTGTCCGCGTCAACGAGAAGGAATCGAGGTTCAGGGGGAAAGCGATTTCTCCCTTGAATCTCTGGATCTGAAAATAAGGTCGCTTCTCGGAGCATCGGTATGCCACCGGCTGCATGGCAACGTGAACAGAAACCGCATCGCGGAGCCTGGCCGTCAGGGGAAACATCATG
>CAZSUQ010000064.1:0-12665 GCA_964609935.1 uncultured Thermodesulfobacteriota bacterium
AGATAAGAAGGGGGATTTTTTTCTTTTAGCTGCAGGGGATGAGAAGGGGCTCAGGCTACCTTTCCGGAACCTCGAGCATTCTCTGTCGGGGATGATATTGGGCGTGGATCTTCTTGAGATCGTTGATGGTCACGCGGGTGTAGATCTGTGTGCTTTCCAGACTCTCGTGACCAAGCATCTCCTGCAGATGCCGGACCGGGGCCCCGTTCCTGTGCATATGTGTGGCGCAGGTGTGCCTGAGCGAGTGCGTGGAGATGTTTTTGTTGATCCCCGCGATGCGCGCCGCGCGCTTCACCACGGCCCAGATGCCGTTGGGGTCCATCTTCCGGCCCCAGCGGTTGAGGATCAGCCAGCCTTCGTCCTTTCCCTGAAGCAGATAGGGCCGCACGGCAAGGATGTAGTTGCGGGTAAGCTCCGCAACCCTCTCGCTCATGGGGACCACGCGTTCCTTGTTTCCCTTGCCCAGAACCCGCACGTAGCCCGCCTCGAGATCGAGGTCCGAGGTCTTGAGCCCGGCCATCTCGCTTCTTCTGATGCCGGTGTCATAAAGGATCTCCAAGACGATCCGGTCCCGCCAGCCCTGCCGGGTCTTCAGGTTCGGGGCACGCAGAAGGAGAGCCACCTCCAGGAGGGTGAGGATCACCTGGGGAAGCATCTTGGGCTTTCGCGGCCCCCGGATTCTCTCCGCCGGGTCTCGCACGAGGTAGTCATGGTCTTTGAGGAACCGGGTAAAGGCCCTGACTACGCCCAACATCTGCGATTGGGTCCTCGGGGCCAGGGGTCCTCCTTTGTTCGTCACCCGGAAGGCCAGGTCCTCCTGATACTCGGCCAGTGCTTCCGGGCTGAGGTCCTCGAGTTCATAGACGGCGATCTCCTCCAGGAAACGTTCCAGGTCCCGAAGCCCTGCCTTTGCCCCCTTGATCGTGTAGGGCGAGCGGCCCAGGATGTGGAGATGTCTCAAGTACAGAGGGATGAGTTCCTTGATGCTCATAGGCCCTTTCCCGGATGGGTTTCTTCGTGGGTCTGTTTCACCTCTTTGAGCAGAACCCGGATGTAAACCTGCGTGGTGTCAAGCCGGGCATGGCCCAAGAGGGCCTGGATGTGCCGCACGTCGGCGCCTTGTTGCATCAGGTGCGTGGCGCAACTCCGGCGCAGGGTGTGCGGGGAGACGGCCTTCACGATGCCGGCTTGACGACGGTAGTCTTTCAAGAACTCCCGCACGCTGTGTTTAGCCAGGGGCCGGCCGCTGTGGTTCAGGAACAGCTTGGTCTCTTTGGGATTCTTTTTGCCGAAGTGGGGCCGCGCCTTGTCCAGGTACTCGGCGAGAAAGCCCACGGCCTCCGCGCCCAGGGGGACCAGCCTCTGTTTGCCGCCCTTGCCCTTGCGGATAAAAAGCACGCGATCAGTCAATTTCTCGTCGCCCACCTCCAGTTCCAACAACTCGGTCAACCGGATTCCCGTGGAGTACAAGACCTCCAGGATCGTGCGGTTCCTCAGATGCACCCGCTGAGACAGGTCCGGCTGCGCCAGAAGCTTCGAGACCTCGGCCATGGTGAGCACCGTGCCGCCCTTGCGGCCCTTCCTGGAAACCTCCACGATCCCCTCGGCCGGGTTGACCAGCAGCCGGTTCGTTTCGGTAAGGTATTCAAAGAGCCTCTTGACCGGCCGGAGCTTCAGTGCCCGGGTCTCCAGGGCGATCGGTTCTGCGCTTACCTTTTGCTGGTAATCCAAAATCACCTGGTGGGTCACCTTTCTCAGGTCCGTAACGCCGCAGGCCAGCAGATGCCGCTTGAACTGCTCCAGGTTCTTGGCGTAACTCTCGCAGGTCGTCTCCGCATACCCGCGCGAGGCCAGATGTTTCCGGAATTTATCTATCACTACGACAGCGTCCATGGGCTTTCCGCCTCCCGCTGCATGCGGTGGATCGCCTCGGTCATGCGGGTGGATTCATCAATGGTCAGGAACAGAAATCGGCTCGCCGTCTCACCCTCGAGTTCCGCGGCCGTGGTGGTGATCATCACGGCCACGGGCCCTTTTACCGTGTACTCCTGGGTGCGCAGCTCTCCGGTGGTCGGATCCTTGCCCGTGGCTGCCACGGTGATCTCTTTGGCACTCTGTATGTTCCGGATCGAGTAGCTCGCGCCTCCCATGCCTTCTCCTTTCTCTCATATCTCGTTCTCCTCTCGTTCGTGCGCAGGATCTCGAACAACTCGTCCCGCAGGTGGTTCAGGGATTCTTTCAGATGCAGCGGGTTCACAAGGGCCTGGCCTTGCCGGTAGGTCCTGTCCAGATCCGTGAGACCTTTGCCGCGAATCAGGAATGACGCAATCCGTTTGCGCCCCGCCTGGATCCGGATGCCGTCCAATCGTCCGCCGTGGCACAACAGGTACGCTCCTCGGAAGATGTCCGTTGTCTCCAATGCGTGTTGTTCCAAGCTTCTCACCTCCTCTCCATGTCTTGGTTGTCTCAGAAATTCGGCCTTGTTCGCAAAGAAAAGTTGTTCACATCCATGCAAGCCATAAATTGCTCTACGCAGCAAGCTATATATCGCATATGCAGCAACTTACGGTCAAGCAAAATCTGGCCTCTAGCGCAAATTTCTTGCAATTACTTATCCTCTGCGCTATCTTTTGGGTGTCTAAGGATTGAATTCAAAAGGACTTTTGGGGGCTCATATGAAGTTCCACGAAAAACTGGTTAAGATGAGGAAGGAACAGGGGTGGGTGCAAGCAGATCTCGCCGAACGTGTTGGGGTCCACATCGCCCACCTCAGCCGGCTGGAAAACGACAAATCACAACCCTCCGTGGAAATGCTCCGGAAGCTTGCCAAGGCCTTCGGCGTTACAATGGACTACCTGATGAACGAAGAGGTGGAAGAACTCGCCCCTGTTTCGGTTAAGGATAAATCTCTTTCAGAACGCATGGAGTTGTTGGAACAACTTGACGAGGATGACCGTTCAACCGTGATAAATGTCATTGATTCCATCCTGACAAAGAAAAAAATGCTCGACCTGCTCACCCAAAACAAGGTGAGCCCATAGCCCCCCTTTTATGAAAGGGAGAGAAAGCAATGCCTACGGAAATCTCTGAGGTCAGAAGCAAGATACGGGACAAGCTCGACAAGCTTCCCCTTGAGAAGCTCATCCGGGCGCTGAACTTCCTGGAAGATCTGCAACGCAGCGAGGAAGAGGAGACACAGGCGCTGCTCAATGAGCCTGGACTCCTGGAAGATTATCGACAGGCCAAGGAAGACATCCGTACCGGAAAAACGATAAGCTGGGAGTCCATCAAGCGGGATGTATGAAATCGAACTGTCCAGGAAGGCTGCCAGGTTCTATCAGAAAGCAGATGCCGTCACGGCCAGACGTCTGAACCTTGCTTTCACGAAACTCTCCGAAGAGCCCTTCTCCCACTACAACATCAAGCGCCTGACCGGGGAGCTGGCAGGCAGCTTCCGATTTCGCATCGGGCCCATGCGGATCATCTATTCCGTAGATGACACAGAGAAGTGCCCGGGTCTCCAGGGCGATCGGTTCTGCGCTTACCTTTTGCTGGTAATCCAAAATCACCTGGTGGGTCACCTTTCTCAGGTCCGTAACGCCGCAGGCCAGCAGATGCCGCTTGAACTGCTCCAGGTTCTTGGCGTAACTCTCGCAGGTCGTCTCCGCATACCCGCGCGAGGCCAGATGTTTCCGGAATTTATCTATCACTACGACAGCGTCCATGGGCTTTCCGCCTCCCGCTGCATGCGGTGGATCGCCTCGGTCATGCGGGTGGATTCATCAATGGTCAGGAACAGAAATCGGCTCGCCGTCTCACCCTCGAGTTCCGCGGCCGTGGTGGTGATCATCACGGCCACGGGCCCTTTTACCGTGTACTCCTGGGTGCGCAGCTCTCCGGTGGTCGGATCCTTGCCCGTGGCTGCCACGGTGATCTCTTTGGCACTCTGTATGTTCCGGATCGAGTAGCTCGCGCCTCCCATGCCTTCTCCTTTCTCTCATATCTCGTTCTCCTCTCGTTCGTGCGCAGGATCTCGAACAACTCGTCCCGCAGGTGGTTCAGGGATTCTTTCAGATGCAGCGGGTTCACAAGGGCCTGGCCTTGCCGGTAGGTCCTGTCCAGATCCGTGAGACCTTTGCCGCGAATCAGGAATGACGCAATCCGTTTGCGCCCCGCCTGGATCCGGATGCCGTCCAATCGTCCGCCGTGGCACAACAGGTACGCTCCTCGGAAGATGTCCGTTGTCTCCAATGCGTGTTGTTCCAAGCTTCTCACCTCCTCTCCATGTCTTGGTTGTCTCAGAAATTCGGCCTTGTTCGCAAAGAAAAGTTGTTCACATCCATGCAAGCCATAAATTGCTCTACGCAGCAAGCTATATATCGCATATGCAGCAACTTACGGTCAAGCAAAATCTGGCCTCTAGCGCAAATTTCTTGCAATTACTTATCCTCTGCGCTATCTTTTGGGTGTCTAAGGATTGAATTCAAAAGGACTTTTGGGGGCTCATATGAAGTTCCACGAAAAACTGGTTAAGATGAGGAAGGAACAGGGGTGGGTGCAAGCAGATCTCGCCGAACGTGTTGGGGTCCACATCGCCCACCTCAGCCGGCTGGAAAACGACAAATCACAACCCTCCGTGGAAATGCTCCGGAAGCTTGCCAAGGCCTTCGGCGTTACAATGGACTACCTGATGAACGAAGAGGTGGAAGAACTCGCCCCTGTTTCGGTTAAGGATAAATCTCTTTCAGAACGCATGGAGTTGTTGGAACAACTTGACGAGGATGACCGTTCAACCGTGATAAATGTCATTGATTCCATCCTGACAAAGAAAAAAATGCTCGACCTGCTCACCCAAAACAAGGTGAGCCCATAGCCCCCCTTTTATGAAAGGGAGAGAAAGCAATGCCTACGGAAATCTCTGAGGTCAGAAGCAAGATACGGGACAAGCTCGACAAGCTTCCCCTTGAGAAGCTCATCCGGGCGCTGAACTTCCTGGAAGATCTGCAACGCAGCGAGGAAGAGGAGACACAGGCGCTGCTCAATGAGCCTGGACTCCTGGAAGATTATCGACAGGCCAAGGAAGACATCCGTACCGGAAAAACGATAAGCTGGGAGTCCATCAAGCGGGATGTATGAAATCGAACTGTCCAGGAAGGCTGCCAGGTTCTATCAGAAAGCAGATGCCGTCACGGCCAGACGTCTGAACCTTGCTTTCACGAAACTCTCCGAAGAGCCCTTCTCCCACTACAACATCAAGCGCCTGACCGGGGAGCTGGCAGGCAGCTTCCGATTTCGCATCGGGCCCATGCGGATCATCTATTCCGTAGATGACACAGAGAAGATCGTCCACATCGAGGTCATCGGATTCCGGGGGGACGTGTACAAGTCCTAACCCCTGGGCGAGTGAATCCCTCTCATGTCTCACCCTGTTCCCGTCCGCTGATTGCTACAGGGTGCACGGAGTTCCCCACCACCCCGGGGTCGGCTCGCCATCTGATAACAGGTCGCTATGTCATCGGGGGCAAAGCCCGCGCCAGGCGGCCAAGGGGCGGGGGTAGTGCAGTTGGACCCATTGCCTGGCACGCCCTTTGGCGGTCTCTGACATAACGCGGCGTTATCAGACGCCGAACCATCCCCGGCCACGCCGCCCACGCAATGTTTCCGCCGGTTGGCTCTTCTTTGTGCGCGCTGTGGTGCTTGAGGCGCGGTGGGGCTGGGTGGCGCGTATGTGCGGTGGATACCATTGCGGTCGCGATCCGCGGCGGGGCGGGGGCTGGACGTCGGATAATCCCGCGTTATGGTTGAGATCGCACACAAAGACGTGACAGGGCCACGGGTGCCGGGGTCGCCTCACACCGCCCGTCCCGGTGCCCTGGCGCGGCTTTTGCCCCCGATATCATAACGTCCGATTATCCGATGGCCGGCGGGGGTGGGGGCTCCCCACTGTCCGGAGGCAACCCCCCATCTGCTCGTAGCCGGATTGCCCAGTGTATTCACTGAGTGTTGGATTACTTGTATTCTATGGCATTTCCTTTCTCTTTTCCCAGAATGAACAGCTGCCTTTTCCCTCCTCCTCCATGAAATGGGTAGTTGATCCACCCATCAGGAAGCAAAACTAGTGACTCTCTTAATCGAATATCGTTACCATCAAAGGATGAGAACCGTAACTTCTGGGGAAGCTTATCTACCAATGAATAAAGGGGCCTCTTCTCTTTTTTATCCCATGAGTATTTCCGAAGCACGAATTCCCCTGATGCCCAGATGTCACCCGAATGATCATTGTAAATCTTGCACCTGTATCGATCCTCGGATTCCGGCTTTCTTTCACACAAAATCCATGCTCCACCATCTGGACCACCAGCCCAAACTGCTTCAGCAGGGATCTCTTTGATACGTGCCGGAACTTCAGATCCCCTTGATGAGCAGCCTACTCCGACGATCACAGCAAAAACTAAAATGAGGAAATTCATCATTTCGCTCCATGTGGGAAACCCCTGACCTACGGGAAATCGATGGGCGGAAACTCATCTCTGAGCTCATCAATATAGCTATTTGGCCGGGGATCTATCATCCAAGGCGTATCCACTCCGCCAGCGTCCAAAACGTCCTTCATAAAGGTTCCGCAATTATTGCTGATAATGCCGTAAGGAACGCGCTCTGGATTGCTATTCTCAGCCATTCTTTGTTGAGCATACTTGTTCATGGCTTCAAAATTATCATCCCTGACATACGCCCCTTTTATCCTCCCCCCATGTCCAGATTGCCTTGAAATAGCTCCAAGAACCTTCTGCAATGATTTCCCCGATGGCGCTTCAGCCTCACAACTATTTACGTTCGGGACAGACTTATTACGTACTTCGCCAAGCCCGAGTGCATCATATCTGCCATACTCGTAGTATTTCGTAAGCCCAGTCTTCGGATCTATCAGCAATATCCCTGCATGCCCAAGACCTCCCACTCTCCCTGCAGGCGTAGCTATCCGATAATCAGGGAATACGATCGCAATCGCATCCTGACCAAGAGGATCAACAAAGTTGACCGGATTGTTCAGCGCATACGGATAAACGTTGGCGCTGTCATGCTGCCCCAAGGGATCCGGCTCCAGATACCGCCCCAGCCCCGGGTGGTAGGTCCGCTGATAATTGTAGTGGAGGCCGGACTCTTCGTCGTAATACTGGCCCGGGAACCGCAGGTTCTGGACGATGACACCGGAGGAAACCTCTGCCCGGCCGAAGGGCCTCACCGAGGCGTCCCACACAACCGTTCCGGCCTCGTTGGTGGCCTTCTGCGGAGTGCCCAGGTAGTCGTTGTACAGGTAGTAGAGGGTCTCGTCCGCCCAGGCCTGGGGCACGGAGCCCACGAGAGAGCTGCCCGCAAGCCCGGCGCAGACCAGAGCGATAATCAGCAGATTTACAAAGGATGAAAGCGATCTTTTCATGATCCTTCCCTTCTCCCCCTTTCTACTTTTCAAGCGCCTTAAAAGCAACACGAATCCAAAGGGCAGACCCATCAGGGCCAGCGTGCCTAAAGCCCCGGAGCCACCGGGGGAAGCTCCCGTCTCCGAGAGCACCGAGGTGTCCGTAACGGTGGAGGCTGCCGCCCAGGGCTGAGACTCCTGGCACCCGGTGTCCGCACTGTCGGTCAACCCGTCGCAGTCGTTGTCCAGGGTGTCCGAGCAGGTGGCATCCCCCACTGGGCCCTCGGTGGCGCCCGGGTTCACCGCCGGGTCCGTGTCGTCGCAGTCAAGCTGGGGGTAGGTGCAGGCCGGGCTTGCAGGCTCCCCGTAGCCGTCGCCGTCCCCGTCAATACACGTAGCGGTCTCTGCACTGATCACGGCCACCGGCTCTGCGCCCAGCCACACGTAGTCCACCCAGTCCGGGCCGGTCTTCTCGGCAAGCACCCTGCCGGCCAGGTCGTACAGGAACAGGGTCGCCTGGCCGCCCGCGCTCTTGACCACCCGCTGGCCCTTGCCGTCGTAGGTGTAGGCGCCGATGGGTACAGAGTCCTCTTCAACCGATTCCAGCCTCTGGTTGGCGTTGTAGACATAGCTGCGCGTCCCCTCAGTGGTCAGGTTGCCTGCTCCGTCGTAGCCAAAGGCGGCCGCCTCGGTGCCCGTGGCAGTAAGGAGCCGGTTGGACGTACCGGAAACCGTGTAGCTGGTGCTCTCAGAGCCCAGCACCTTGCTCAAACGGTTGCCGCTGTCGTCATAGGTGAAGGAGCCCGCGCCCCAGGGGCCGTCCGCGCTCGTGAGCCTGCCTGCGGCGTCGTAGCCAAAGGCCAGGGAGTGGTCGCCCGTCACGTCCGTGACTCGCAAGGCGCCGTCCACGGTGTAGCCCAGGGTGAGGACCCCGGAGCTTGCAAGCCCGGTCAGGGCATAGCGCTGGTCGCGCGTCCACGTGGTCTGCGAGCCGTTGCCGCGGGTCATCGAGCCTGCTGGCCCGAAGGGGAGGTAACTCACCGAGGAGAGCAGGGTCTGGGGGGAGCCGTCCACCACGGCTGAAACCGAATCCACCCGGTCGGTCTGGTCCATTGTGTAGCTCACCACCCTGCCGTCCGGGTAGGTGATTGAGACCGGGTTGCCGTTCCCGTCGTAGCCGTACACGGTCGTGAACGTGCCGTGACCCGTAACGGTCCTGTCCTCCCGGACGATGTTCCCTGCCTTGTCGTACACCCAGGAGGTGGAGCCCGAGGCGTCGGTCATCCCGGTCAGGCGCCCTGCACCGTAGTTGCCGCCCGTGGTGTCGTCGTAGAGGTAGGTGATCTCGTGGCCCGTGCCGGGCGGGTCGATGGAGGCGAGCCTGTTCAACTCATCGTAGGTGTAGCCGGTCGTGCCCAGCGCGTCCGTGCGGCTCGTGACGTTGCCCGCATCGTCCTGGCCGAAGCTCACCAGGCCCATGTCCGGGGAGGCCACCGAGGCCGGCCACCCGTAGTCGTTGTAGGTGTAGGTGCTCACCAGCCCCCGCGGGTCAGTCACCGTCTCCACCCTGTCCAGATCCGTCCAGGTGTACCCGGTCGTGAGGCCCAGCTGGTCCTGGACCACGGAGGTGACCCGGTCCAGGTCATCGTAGCCGTAGGTCCAGCTGTCTCCAGCCCCGTTCTCATAGCCTGTCCTGCGGTCCCCCGAGTCGTAGCTGAACGACTCGGAGTAGCCGCCAGGGAGTATCACATCGGAGAGCAGGTTCCGGGCGTTGTACTGGTAGTCGGTCCACTTCTTCAGGGCCGGGACGGAGTCATAGACATCCTGGTCCGTCAGGTTTCCGTCTGCATCGTAATCATACTGGATGGAGTTGCCCTCCGTGTCTGTGACCGTCTCCAACTGCCCGCACCCTGTGGTGTAATCATGCGTGTAGGCAACCCCGTTACCCTCGGGGAAGGTCACGGAGGTGAGGTCGCCTGCGCTGCTGTACGTGTACGTGGTGACAAGGTCCTCTACGGCCGGGCCTGCGCCCACTAGGGTAACGGTCTGAATACGGTTCATCTCGTCCCAGGTGTACGTCGTCACCAGCCCGTTGGGGTCCTCCTTCTCAGTGAGGTTCCCATTGTTGTCATAGGCATTGAACCGGGTCACTTTCCACAGGGGGTCGGTCACGCTCTCCAGCAGCCCGGTGACAGGGTCGTAGCTGAACGTGGTCACGTCCGTGACGTCGGTCCTCGGCCCGTCGGTCTCGGTCACCTGGCCACGGCTGTTGTACGTGTAGTTGGCCTCCGGCCCGGCGCCGCCCAGCTTCACCCGGGCCAGGTTGCCTTCCAGGTCATAGGTGAAGTTGCGTGCGTTAGCGCCGTTTGTATCCACCCGGGTCACGAGGTCCGGGAAGCCCGGGTGGTAGGTGATGTTGTCCGTGCGGGTGTCCCTTGTGACGGTCCCGGGCATGCCCGCGATGTTGAAGTTCTGGTAGTTCGTGGTGATCCCGTTCCCGTCGGTCTGGCCGGTGAGGTTGTGATCCGTGCTGTAGGCGTAGTTCATGGTCCGGCCGCCGGTGTTGCAGGCCGTGCACCCGGCCCCGCTCACGCTCTCGGGCTCATAGGTCTGGCCGATCTTTGTGTAGCCCACCGTGGTCGTTCCGGCCGCAGAGGTCACCGTGGTTTGGCTAAGCACCGGATCGTAATCCACCTGGATGTCCCTGCAGGTGCCTTCCTGGCTGGAGGTGCAGACAAACTTCTCCCCGGACGGCGGAAAGACCGAGTAAACCTCCGGTGGCGGTGGGGGGGTGCCCTGATACGCGTAAACAAACTCCGCCACCGTGCCTGCCCCGTCCCGGACGATGCTTTCGAGCTGGCGGATGTGGGGCTCATAGTAGTAGGGCAGCGGTCCTGAACCGTCATAACCGGGGTGCGGTGTGTAGTTGTAGGTCGTCCCACCCCCGCCCGGGTAATCCACGCGGGTCAGCATCGGAATGTAAGTGCAGCTCTGGCCTCCGGGGAGGCAGTTCCCTGCCGGGTCTCCCTGGACATTGGTCACGTTGTAGAAGAAGTTGTTCCCTCTGGGATCCGTCATCTGCGTCAGCTTGCCGGTGGAGAAGTCATAGGAAAAAGACAGGGACCGGTTGTGATCGTCCGCGACCGTGCTCAGCCGCATGCACGTATCTGTGGGATAGTTGATCGGGTAGCTGGACTGCTGCGAGTAGGACAGGCTCAGGGAGTTGCCCTGCCTGTCCGTGATGGAGGCGGGCAGGTAGATGGGTTGATCCACAGCGGTGCCAGGCGGGTAGTAGGACTGGCTCAGTTCCCAGTCCGTGCCGTCGACCCGGATCCAGTGAAAATCCCCCTGGTCCTCGATCAAAGAGCTCTTCTCACCGTCCTGGGCAGCCCAGGTGCCGCCCGACTTGTCGAAGAACAGGACCTTTCCATCCTCTGTGGAAAGAACCGCCTCGGTGGAGCTCTCGAGCCGCAAGGTCACATTGTAGTTGTGGGTCCAGCTGTAGCCCAGGGGCCCTCCCCAGAGACCCGGCTCGGTCATCTGGCTGTTGTAGGCCCTCTGGAACTTCAGAGCCGGGCCGGGCAGGTTGCTGCCCAGGTCCATGTCTGTTTCCACGTGATACATGTTCCCGGTGGCAAGGTTGATCGGGGAGCAGGTGGTCATCGCGCACTTGTCCCTGCCAAGGTTCCGCTCGGGCTCCGAGACACAGCAGTTGCCTACGGAACTTACGTAATCGGTCGTGACGGAAAAGGAGATGGAACTGTCGCCGGTGTTGTTAGCCAGATTGTACGCATTGCAAGGAAACAACAGCGCGGTTTCTCCGTCTTCACAGTCAAAAGAGAATACGTCCTGATTCTGGGCATTCTTGGCTAAAACCGCCGGGATCTGGCCCATCGGTAGTCCCACATGATCGAAATAGCCGGGCTCCTTGCAGATGGCGCCCTGGCAGTCTTTCATGCGGTCCGTAAGCGTATACCCCCCGAATTGAAGTTGGCCCTGGGTCTGGTCTCTTTGCCGGGTAAACGTTACGGGTATCTGACTCGTGTATTGTTCATAAAAGCCGTTGCCGCCATTCCCGTATCCATCCTCGAGGCACTCGCCCTCATCGCACCACAGAACACACGGCAGGCATGGAATATAGGTGCCTTCGGAAGCAGTGGACAGGGTGCCTTGCATGATTTCTGTTGGATCGCATGGATCACTTGTCGTCGTATTCATTCCCAAATTGAATCTAAATTTGATCGTACCGGAAACTCCCCAGGGAAAATCGTTGGACTCTATTGTTTGAATAATACTGTGTGAAGGCCCTTCACACAGTTGGGCCCGGACATTCATGGGAGATGTGAAAGCCAGGACCCCCACGAGCACCCACGTGAAGAGCAAAAGTCCATAGCCCGGAAACTCAATCCTTTGACGAACATTCTGCATGTCCCCCTCCTCTGCCGGAATGTCTGGTCACGATCTGTTGATTCCTTTTCTATTTCCGCCTTTGCCCACCTGTTTATTGAATACGTAAAAAAAATGGGAAAATCGGCCTCTTTCGATCAAACAAGAAGCCGGGTTGCCGTACTTCGCGACCTTGACGATTTCACGTTCGGCAACCCGGCCGTCTTCCGGTGGTGCAGGGCGAAGACCCGTGGCTTTCCGTCACCCGATCACTCGGGCTCCGGCCTTGCCGTACGGGTTAGCAAAAGGCGGGCCATGCTACCGCAGGCAAAAGACGGCTTTGATTGCCGGAAGAATCTAAGCTGTTAAAATCATTTCGGAAATCTGAAAAAGGGAGGGTTGAATCCCGGGGCTGACAATGCAAAGGTGCTCTCAATGACAGGCTCGGGGCAGCAAAAAAAAATGGCTGGTTAAAAGGAGGATGTTAATTTTTGTTGACGTGAGCTTTGCCCACATCCTGTTCGTGGAGACTCACTCGAACACAGCGATGGTGATCCCGTCCGTGCCTGATTTCCAGTTTCTCACGGACAGGGGCCGCCCGTTGAACTCCACGGGCACAGTGCCCGGCGTGCTCGTGTCCACCACGAGATCAAAGCCCTGAATGAAGATGAGCGGATCGTTGATGGCAGGGGCCTGCCCCTCCTCCGTACCGGGGAAGTCCGTGTAGAAGATGGCGATGGCGGTCTTCTCGGCTGCCGTGACCTCGGGGATGGAGATCTCGTAGCCGTCCACAAAAAGCTCGTCGCGCGTGTGGATCACGGCCTGGTTGATGTTCAGGGAGGCGAGCACCATGGCCTCGGGG
>CAZSUQ010000065.1:0-12625 GCA_964609935.1 uncultured Thermodesulfobacteriota bacterium
GCGTGCAACCCGAACCGTAGGTGTCGAGGTCATTCGAAGCAGGCATGTCGGCTGATTCCGGGTCCTTACATACTCCTTCCACTTCGAATTTTTCTTTTCCCCATTTTTTTGCCGTATTTGCAGGTAAGGATTTTCCCGTCACCTCTGTATCCAAGGCCAGGTTGGGGAACGCTGAGAGCCCTGAAATGAAGCGGATCAAAAAGAGATCGGTGTTGTTTGTCTGGATGGCCTTTTTCATCTCAGGTTTACTCACAGGGGTGCCTTTCAGCCTTTCAGGGTCTTCCCCGAGATTTCAATCGAGCCTGGCCTGTGCCCAGGACCTGGTGGAAGGTTTGCCGGGGAAAGCACGGGATGCCGGTTTTTCGGGAAGGCTCCTGCAAAGGATCCTCCAGAAGGACCAAAAGGAGAACATCCATCTCGGGCTTCTGCGCCTTCAGGGGCAGTCGTTTTTCCAGATCCTCCGGCTCAATATGGTTCCCTGGCTGGAGGCGCCGCTGAAGAAAGGGCAATTCGAACTTCAGACAACAACCACATGGGTGAACCTCTGGGCATGGAAGCCGGATCGTTACCTGGTGGACGGCGAGATCCTTCGCGTGGCCTTTTCACTCTGTTATGGCCTGACAGACCGGATTCAGGTGCGCTTCGAGGTTCCGGCCGCCCTGCGCACAGGCGGCATCATGGATGCGTTCGTGGAGGGAGCTCACAAAACCTTCGGGCTGTTCAATGCATACAAAGAGGCCTTTCCAAGGGACCGATTTCGGATTGCATTCTATCCGCCCCAGGGAGGCGAGGTTCGACTGGACGACCGTGCCACGGGCATTGCCCTGAACGACCTGCTGTTCTCTTTGCGTATGACCGTCTTCAATGGAACGCGTTACCTGCCGGCCGTGTTCATCGGAAGCAACCTGAAGATCCCCATAGGCACGAATGAAGGGGGAGGTATAGATGTGGGCGGTATCCTCTATCTGGCCAAGCGGATCTGGCGCGTATACGGATACTTCGGCGCCCAGTACACCCACTACAGCAAAGAGAAGATTCTGGGCGTTTCGCTCAAGCGGGAGCAGTGGGGTTTTTTGTTGGGCCTGGAGGTGCCGTTCACGCAGCGTTTCTCCCTGCTCATCCAGGAGTTCACCAATACAGGGGTGGCGAAAGATTTCTATCAGTTTTCAGAAGCCACCTATGAAGTCACGCTTGGATTCAAATACCGCGTGAAAGAGAAGACCACACTGGAGTTCGGCCTGATCGAGAATCTGGTCAATTACGACAACAGCCCGGATTTCGGATTCCATTTCGGTATCACTCACCGGTTTCAATGAAGCACTCTCTCAAGAGGAACCGCTGGATCTTTCCCGTTTCCGTGCGCGGAAGAGAATCCACCCGGACGAAACGGTGAGGGATCTTGTACCCGGCAAGTTTTCCCTGTGCAAACGCACGCAGATCCGCTTCGTTCAACTCCGCTCCCTTGCGTAAAAGGAGGAAGGCGGTCCCCGCCTGCCCCAGATCCGGGTCCGGGATTCCGATCACCGCGATCTCCTCGATGTCCGGATGGTAGCGATAAACCGCCTCCACCTCTTCCGGGTGGATGTTTTCTCCACCGCTGATATACATGTCGTTTTTCCTGCCCACCAGGGTGATGAATCCCTCGTCGTCACGCTGTGCAAGGTCCATGGTTCGAAGCCACGGACCGTGAAAGGCCTGCGCGCTCTCCTTCGGGCGATTCCAGTAGCCGGTCATGACAATGGGCCCCCTGGCAACGATCTCACCCACGTTACCGGGGCCCACATCTTCCATCCGTTCGTTCACCACCCGGATCTCCGCATGGATCACGGGCTTGCCCACGGACCCGGCTTTTCGGATCGCATCCTCTGCATCCAGGCAGCAGAGGATGGATGTCTCGGTCTGGCCGAACCCCTGTTTCATCAGGATGCCTCGTTCATGGTAGCGTTCGATCAGGGGAACCGGAATGGGTGCGCCTGCGGTGAAACAAAAACGGAGGCTGGAAAGGTCATACGGCTCCAGCCCATGCTCCAGAAGGCGTTTGTAGATGGTGGGAACGGCGCCCAGGAAGGTGGCCCGGTGTTCCTGGATGGCAAGAAGGGTGGCAGGCGGATCGAACCGATCCATCAGGATCACGGTTCCTCCTTCGAAGAAAACCGGGACACTGAGGATGTTCAGGCCCAGGGAGTGAAAGAGTGGAACCGGGACCACAACCCGGTCGTCAGGGGAGAGTTGGAAGAAGACCTTTGCGTTGAGGCTGTTGAACAGGGTTTTCCGATAGGGGAGAACCGGGCCCTTGGGGATGCCCGTGGCCCCGGATGTAAACATGATCAGGTGAGGGTCCTCGGGAGAGAATGTCCTGGCAATCAGGTCCCCTTGAATGGCTTCATCGGAATAGGGCAATGCACGGGAACGTGCCTCTCCTTCCCTGTCTCCTTCTACACAGAAGATTTTACCGCTCACCTCCCGGATCGATTCCGCAAGGGTTTCCTGGAGGTGGGTGTGGTTCGGGCCGAGGACAAGGATCGAGGGTTGGGTGTCGCGGATCTGGAGGGAGAGTTCAGGTGGTGACAGCCGGAAGTTCAGGGGGACAAAAAGGGCGCCAAGCAGAGAGGAGGCGAAATAGATCTCGAGGAACGCAGGGTGATTGGTGCTGATGCAGGCAATGCGTTCTCCCGCTGCCAATCCCTCTGCGGCCAGCCCGTCAGCCAGTCGGGTGACACGGTGCCAGAGTTCTCCGTAGGAGACGATCTCCCTCCCGAAGATGATGGCCGCCTTTTCCGGATGGATCCTTGTCTTTTCTTCGAGCCGGAGGTCCGGCCTCATCCAGGAGGGGGGGATCTCCTGCAATCTCTTCAAACCGGATCCTGACTCCATGGATGTCCTCAGGGTTGAAGCTCTTTGATCCCCTTGTAGATGATATCGAAAAGGTCTTCCAGGTCTTCCTCCTCCACACAGGAGAAGGCGATCCGCATGTCCGATCCACCGGAGGCGATCAGGCCCACACCGTATTGATCCAGCAGGTGGCGGCGCAGGGTTTCCCCATCCACCCCTTTGGCCTGAATGCACATGAAGTAGCCCGAGTTGAAAGGATAGACAGACCACGCGTCTTCATATTTCTCTTTGTAGACGATGTCGAGGACCTTCTGGGCCCGTGACTTCAACAGGGAGAATTTTTCCGTGCGTTGCGCCTCGAATTCAGGCGACTCCATTCCCTTCATCACCAGGGTCTGGGAGAGGTGCGGCCCGTTGGACATGTAGCTGCGGATGGAGCCCATGATCTTCTTCTCAAGAGCCCCGTACAGGGCGTTCAGGTCTTTGTCCGACTGGGCTCCAAAAGTGATGAACCCCACACGCAATCCCCACACGAACTTTTCCTTGGTCGCACCGTCGAGCTTGATGGCCAGAAGGGTTTCCTCCCGATTGACCAGGCGGCCGAACAGAGACTCGGTCATGAGACCCTCTGTGTAGAAGAGCCCGAAGTAAGCCTCATCCAGTACGGTCACCAGCCGTACGCCCTTCCGTGCCGTCTCGATCAGGAGATCGGAGACCTTCTCCGCCTCTTCTTCCGTGATCGTGTATCCGCAGGGGTTGTTCGGGAAGTTGAGGATGACAACCAGCTTCTTTCCGTCCGCACTCTCCTGGTCCAGGGTCTGTTTCAGCGCTTCCAGGTTGAATCCACCGCTTTCCGTGTAGAAAGGGTAGGTCACCAGACGCGCTTCCTTTCTCACCTGGAAGGTGAGACGGTAATTCCCCCAGAACTTGTCCGGAAGGATCACGGTATCGCCGGGTCCCACGAACAGGTCGCCCACCAGGCCGAGCCCGTGGGTGAGGGCGCTTGTCACAATGGGTTTCCCGATCTTCTTGTCTCTCATGGAAGGGTTTTCCGAGAGTTGCTTCTTGACCCAGAGTTCTCTCAACCCCGGTTTTCCCGAAGCCGGCGCATAGGGGAAGATGTCCTCCGGCTCGATGTCCTTGACCCAGTCATGAATGCAGTCCAGATGCATGGCCACACCCTTTTCCAGAGCGATGCCGATGGTCGCGTTGTGCCGGGTTGCCTTCTTTTTGGCCTCTGCGCTCTGGGAGAGGATTCCTTTGGGGAAGAAGATCCTTTTCCCGAAAGGCGAAAGCATATCGTAGATGTGTGGATTGTTCTCCTGGATCAACCGGTTCAACTCTTCGGCTAAGGGGTTCATCATTTCTCCTCAAACAGGCAAAGGGTCGTTAAAAGGCGTATTCACAATACGAAAGAAGAATCGATGGGCAAATGAATCATTCAGGATAACAGGATTCATAAAGAATTCAAGGAAGGTGCATGGAGCCGAGGAACCTGTTCACAGGTGTGAGCTTGCACCTGGAAGGCGGCTGGAGAGGTGCCGTCAACCGAGAGGCAGAAGGTAAAGCTATACATAAGGTGTTAACTTTAACCGACGAATATAAAACGATAATAAATAATGATAATTATTGGTTGATTCGTTGCCCCCTTGTTCCTTATCCTTCCGGGACGCCGATTCTTCTTAAAAGGGTGATCATGGGACATCTCTTTGTAAATGCCGATTGCAGGAGGTTGGCTCCCACAAAGAGTGTGAAAAGAAGCCATGCTGGAGAGAAGAAATATCCCAGAAGGACGCTGAGAATCACCAAAAAGCCTGCAATCATTCTCAAATAATCATTGATGACCATCTTTGATTCCTCCATGGTTTTGGTTCGGCGATCCCGGGACGTTGAACCCGGGACCGGTTGAACCTTCTGTTTCAAGTTGTCCAGGGATGCTCTTTTAACTTTTCCTCTGAATGCGTAAAATTACTCTCAAGCCTGACATGGAAAGGTTCGAATTTTCTTCTTGCTAACTAACGAGCCCTGCAGCAGAGAAAGGTTACGGGGGCCAGGGCTTTCTGCTGGAAACAATCGATGAAAGGAGCCGTACAATGATCATCGGTGTGCCGAAGGAGATCAAGACCGAAGAGAAGCGGGTGGCCATGACACCGGAGGGGGTCAATGCACTCGTAGCGCATGGACACAAGGTCATTGTGCAGAAAGGGGCCGGTGTCGGCAGCCACATGTCTGACAAGGAATACATAACAGCAGGAGCCGGCATTGCAGAAGGGAAAGAGGAGGTCTGGAGAGATGCGGAACTGATCCTGAAGGTGAAGGAACCCCTGCAGGAGGAGTACGGCCTTTTACGGGAAGACCAGATCCTTTTCACCTACCTTCATCTGGCCGCGAGCCGCGAGCTTACAGAGACATTGCTTCAGAAGAGGGTGGTGGGCATTGCTTACGAGACCATCCAGTTGCCTGACGGGAACCTTCCCCTGCTGGCTCCCATGAGCGAGGTGGCCGGAAGGCTTTCCATTCAGGTGGGGGCATGGTGCCTGGAGGTCAAGAACGGCGGATCCGGGATCCTCTTGAGCGGGGTGTCGGGCGTGGCCCCGGCAAAAGTCGTCATCATCGGCGCCGGCATCGTGGGCACGAATGCCTGCCACCTTGCCGTGGGGATCGGGGCAAACGTGGTGATCATGGACGTAAACCCTGCCCGCCTTCGATACATCCAGGACATCTTTCACGGTGCCATCACCACCGTGATGTCCAACCGGGCAAACATCGAGGAGCAGATCATTTCCGCAGACCTCTTGATCGCCTCTATCCTCGTACCCGGCGCCAGGGCGCCTCAGCTGATTCCGGCCGACCTGGTGAGTCGAATGAAGCCGGGTTCCGCCATCGTGGATATCGCCATCGATCAGGGTGGATGCTGTGAGACCTCCCGGCCAACGACCCATGACGACCCGATCTACCAGAGTCATGGCGTGGTCCACTACTGTGTTGCCAACATGCCGAGCGCCGTGCCCAGAACATCCACCTATGCACTGACCAACTCCACCCTGCATTATGTACTTGATATTGCGGAGAAGGGCCTCTGGCCCGCCATGAAGGGAAGCAGCGCGCTCCAGAAAGGGCTCAACATCTTTGACGGAAAGGTGACGCACGAGGGCGTTGCAAGGTCTTTTGACCTTCCATGTGAAGAGGTGGACCTTGCAGCAAGATGAGGTGGATCTCCTGAACAGAGCCGTTCCTTTGACTCCTGCGCGTATCTTCTGCAGCCTGATTTACGTGCCGGGATTCCCTTTGAGCCCTGTCCTGGAACGACTCGTTTCGGAATGGGGAGACCTGGAGTTTGTCAGCACGGTTTCCCCCTTCGATTTTACGCGATACTATGAAAAGGAAATGGGGGAGGGCCTTGCACGTAAGTTCGTGACCTTTCAACGACCGGTTGGACAGGACGCGCTGCCCGGCCTGAAACACACGGCCATGGGCAATGAACGACATTTCTGCCACGCTCAGGGGAGGCGAAGGGTGAACATCGACCCCGGCTTGCTGACTCCGGACAACCTTGTGCTGGGCACAACAAAACCCTGTTCACACCGGCCCTATCTTTCCAGCGGGATCTTTGCGGATGTGACGTTGATTTACCAGGCCAAGAGCTACCAGCCCCTCCCGTGGACCTACCCGGACTATGCCTCTCAAGAAACGATCAGGATGATGAACGACTTGCGAGGCCGGCACAAGCTTCAGGAACAGGTTGATCGGAAGGACGGTTTCTCATAGAATCCGCCTGTTTCCCATGTTCAGGAGGGCCCTGATGAAAAGTATGACGGGATTCGGTTCCACCGAGGTTCCGTGCGGGCGCGGAAAGATCCTCGTGGAGACCCGTTCCTACAATCACCGGTTTCTGGACATCAAGTTACGCCTCCACAAGGTGTTGCAGCCCTTTGAACCACGGGTCTTTCAGTGGGGACGAAACCGGTTCGAGCGGGGAAGGGTGGAGATCGCGGTCCGGCTCGAAGAGGACCGGCAAGCAGCGCTTCCCCTTCAGTTCAACCCGGGTGCCTTGAAATTCTACACGGACCTGGAAAAAACAGTGCGGGATACGTTCGGGATTCCAGGGGCCCTTGACGTTTCTTCCCTGCTCTCCATGCGTGAGGTTGTCACGGCCAGGGAGGAGAACGCGGACACGGAGGCGCTGTGGCCCGATGTTTCCCGGGCACTGGAGGAAGCGGTGGGGCATCTCGAAGCCATGCAAACGAACGAAGGGGAAGTGATCCGAAAAGATCTGCTCAACCGGATCCGTACCATGGCCGGGCGACGTTCGGACATCGAGGCCCTGGCCCGTGACTTGCCTGCGGCGTACAGGGAAAAGCTGGAAGAGCGAATCGCCGGCATCCTCCCGAAAGACCAGGTCGACCCGCAAAGGCTGGCGCAGGAGGTGGTTCTTTTTGCAGACAAGATCGACATCACCGAGGAGATCGTTCGTCTGGGCAGCCACCTTGAAGCCTGTGAAAAGGGCCTGGAGGATGGCTCCATGAGAGGAAAACGCCTCGATTTTCTTGCACAGGAGATCCACAGAGAGCTGAACACCATCGGCTCCAAGAGTTCTCGTTCGGAAATCATTTACTGCGTTGTCGATATGAAAACCGAGTTGGAAAAGATCCGGGAGCAAGCCAACAACCTCCAGTAAACGGGAAAGTCCCAGCGGGTTTTGCTTGCATCAGGGTGTTTTCCCGAACGCTTCCCTGTTCCGGAACCCCCGCCGGACGAACAGGTCGAACCCAGGTCATGCAGCCATGGAAAGGAACGGATGTCCTCACAGAGCACATTGAACATCGGGTTTGGCAACCGGGTCGTTGTTTCCAGGATCGTGGGAATTCTGATTCCCGGCTCTTCTCCCATGAGGCGCCTCAAGGACGAGGCCAGAAACGATGGAAGGCTGGCCAATGCCACACAGGGCCGAAGATGCCGTTCCATCCTCCTTACGGATTCCGGCCACCTCCTGCTTTCCGCCGTTCATGCCGACACGTTGGCCCAAAGGCTGGAAGCGATCTCCTGCGAGAAGGAAGAGGCCGGAACCCGGATCGTGGCCTCCAGGGTGGTGGCTCTTCTCATCCCTTCCTCCTCTCCCATGGAGCGCCTGAAGAGGGAGGCCCGAAAGGCCCGCCGTCTCGTGGACACCACGCGAGGACGGAAGTGCCGCTCCATCCTGCTCGCGGATTCGGGACACGTGATCCTCTCCTGTGTCCATCCGGACACGATGTCAAAGCGGTTGCACATCGTCTCCAGCGATCTTTCCGAGTTCCCTGAGAACCCGGATAACGACCCCCAAACGTGTTGAGGAGAGACCTTGCCCATCCCATGAACGCGATCAACGACTTGCAAGTGTTTGTGATCTCGGGTCCCTCGGGTGCAGGCAAAACAAGCCTGTGCACGGAGGCGCTCAGCCGACTTTCCTGGCTTCGGGCGTCCATATCGCATACCACGAGGCAACCCCGTCCCAATGAGAAGGGGGGACAGGACTACCACTTTGTGGACCGGGGAACATTTGATAGGATGGTTGAACAAGGCGAATTCCTGGAGTGGGCGAACGTACACGAGCACCTCTACGGGAGTTCGTCACGAAACCTCGAGCTTCAGGGAAAGGAAAAGGGGCTCCTCTTCGAGGTGGACTGCAACGGTGCTCGTCAGATACGGGAGAAGGTCCCCAATGCCGTATTGATCTTTGTCATGACACCGACCTTCAAGGAGCTGATCAACCGTATTCAGGGCCGTGGAAACATGGACCCGGAGGAGTTGAACCGGCGGCTGCGGACGGCAAAGGAGGAGATCCGGCAGGTCGGTGTCTTTGATGTCCTGGTGATCAATGACGTGTTTGAGGATGCCTGCAAAGAGGTGCAGTCCGTGTTGCTTGGAGAGCGATGGGACCCATCCTCCACGACCCCCCTCTGGCTGAAACGCTGGAACAAGGAAATTCAACAGTTGTCCGACGAAGGGGACCTCTAGCCCGCAACGTGCATGAAGCCTTCACCTTCGATTCCTCTTTGCGCGAGTGGAGGGAACCCTTCCGGCTCCTACGATGGTTCAAGGGATGAAAGAAAAGGTTATTCGCTTTCAGGACATCCTTGAAGCCGTCCAGGGATATCTGGCCCCGGCGGATATCGCGCTCTTGCGCAAGGCCTACGTCTATGCCGCCCTCGCTCACCGGGGGCAACTCCGGGAAAGCGGGCTCCCCTATTTGAGCCACCCCCTTGCCGTCACCAGGATCCTGACCGAGTTGAAGATGGACGTTTCCTCCCTCTGCGGTGGGTTGCTGCACGATGTGATCGAAGACAGCATGGTGGACGAAGACGCTCTCAGCACCCAGTTCGGGTCGGTCATCACACAGCTTGTCGTGGGGCTCACCAAAACGGCTGCCGTTCATTTCCAGAGCAAGAAAAAGACAAAACTCGAGAACTACAGAAAGATGCTCATCGCGATGAGCAAGGATATGCGGATTCTCATGATCAAGCTGGCCGATCGCCTTCACAACATGAGAACGCTCTTTTCGCTATCCGAGGAGAAGCAGAAAAGGATCTCCGAGGAAACCCTGGCGATCTATGCCCCCCTGGCTAACCGCCTCGGAATCAGCTGGATGCGTACGGAGTTGGAGGACCTTTCCTTTCAGTATCTTCGGCCCGAGATATACATGGACATTCAGGAAGGCCTGGATGAACGGGTCGATGCCAAGCGTGCAGCCATTGACGAGATCTCGGAATCCTTGAAGACCCGGCTGAAAAAGGAGGGGGTTCCCTGCGAGATCTATGGCCGCGTCAAAAACAAGTACAGCATTCACCGAAAACTCGAGCGACAGGAAATCGACCTGGACCAGGTCTTCGACCTCCTGGCGCTACGCGTGATCGTGCCGGAATCAAAGCAGTGCTACCAGGCCCTGGGCATGATCCATGCCTCCTGGAATCCCATTCCGGCCAGGTTCAAGGACTACATTGCCAACCCCAAGATGAACGGATACCGGACCCTGCATACCACTGTTGTGGGACCCACGGGGGACTGTGTAGAGATCCAGATTCGCAGCCGTTCCATGCACAGGGAAGCGGAACAGGGTGTGGCCTCCCACTGGATGTACAAGGAAAAGGCGGGTTTTGACCAGAAGGACAAGAAGACCTTTCAAATGCTACGGAAGGTTCTGGGAAACCTGCAGGAGATCTCTGACCCGAAACGATTCCTGGATGCCATGCAACTCGACCTCTTTCCGGACCAGGTTTATGTGCTGACACCTCAGGGAGAAGCCAAGGAACTGCCTCGCGGGTCAACGCCCATCGATTTTGCCTACAAGATCCATACCGAGGTTGGAAACCGGTGTACGGGAGCCAAGGTGGACGGAAGGATCGTGTCACTGAAATACGAACTCTGCAACGGGGACGTGGTGGAGATTCTCACGTCCAAGAACCAGAGCCCGAAAAAGGACTGGCTCAAGATCGTCAAGACACCGGATGCTCGCTCCCGAATCCGTTCCTGGGTCCGACAGGAAGAGCAGGAGCAGGCCCAGAGCCTCGGAAAGGAGATCCTTGAAAAGGGATTGCGGAAACAGGGCCTGCAGTACGGAAGGATCGTCCAGGAAGGGGAGTTCAAATCCGTGACCAAGGCGTTGCACTTCAAGAACATGGAGGAACTGCTCCGGGCCATTGCCTACGGAAAGACCTCTGTCCACCAGGTCATCGAGGCCCTCCCCACGCAGCAAGAGGCCCCCCCGGATGAGCATGCATGGGATAAGGACCTGGAAAAGCTCATGGAAAAGGCTGAGAAGCGGTCGGATACCGGTGTCCGCGTCCGCGGCGTTTCCGATATCCTGGTTCGATTCGCCAAGTGCTGCAATCCGGTCCACGGAGAACCGATTGTGGGCTTCATCACACGTGGACGTGGTGTGACGATCCATGCAAAGGCCTGTCCAAAAGTGCGGGAAGAGGTTGCAGAGGAGAGATGGATCGATGTCATGTGGGATGAGGTCGCCGACACCCTGCAACGGGCCAAGATCCGCGTGATCAGCCAGGACCGGCCGGGGTTGCTGGCAGGGATCAGCAAATCCATTGCCTCTGCAGACGTGAATATCTCAAATGCCAAGGTGTGGACAACAGGGGAAAAGCAGGGGATGGCTCACTTTGAGGTGATGGTGAAGAGTCTGGATCACCTGCAGGACGTGATCCGGTCTATCGAAAAGGTCAAAGGGGTTCTTGCCGTGGAGCGTATCCTTCACTGAGGGTTGAAGGAGCATCCTCCCTTGCCCGTGTTCCAGCGCTTCACGCCGCCTTCTGAATCTTGCCGCTGCGGATGCATCGAGTGCAAACCGTTTTTCGCGTGACCCGTCCGTTCTCCATGACACGGACCTTCTGAATGTTCGGCCGCCACATTCGTTTCGACTTGTTGTTTGCGTGGCTTACATGGTGTCCGACAACCGGCTTTTTCCCGCAAACGGAGCAGATTCTTGCCATGGGTCGATCCCTTCTTCTGATCAAGAAACGCATCTCGGCCGCCTGATCGGGCAGAGATGCTGTGCCAACAGCTCAGGGTCTCCTTCCAAACGCTAACTAATTACTATAAATGATTTATCAGGATTTGTCGAATGGGGGGTCCCAAAGGATCGGTTCCTCATCTCCCCCCCTGGGCGCCACCTCCCCGATGCGGTAACAGGCTTCGCCCTGATCCTCCAGGAACGACATGACGGGACAGGCGTGGTCGGCCCCCAACACCAGGACCATCCCGATGCCGTAGTTGAAGGTCCGCAACATTTCCTGAATCGGTAGATGGCCCTCCTTTTCTAGATGCCTGAAGATTTCCGGTACGGGCCACGCGGACAGATGCATGACGGCCTTGCTGTCCCCGGGCAGGATGCGAGGGATGTTCTCGATCAGGCCTCCGCCCGTGATGTGAACGAGCCCCTTCAAGGGGAATCGCTCCAGCAGAGGGAGCACCGGTTGGGCGTAAATCCTCGTGGGAAGGAGAAGTTCCTCTCCCAGGGTTCGTGTCATGCCTTCCAGAGGCCGGTCGTACCGGTACCCCCGTTCCTCTGAAAAGAGCTTTCGCACGAGGGAGTATCCGTTGCTGTGGAGTCCGCTGGAGGGCAACCCCAGAAGAACGTCGCCGGCACGGATGTCCCTGCCGTTCAGGACCTTGTCCCGGTTGACGATCCCCACGCAGAAGCCCGCCAGTTCATACTCCCCTCCCGGGTAGAAAGAGGGCATCTCCGCTGTCTCGCCTCCGATGAGTGCACAACCGGCCAACCGGCAACCGTCCGCAATCCCCTGGACGACCCGCTTCGCCTTGTCCACCTCCAGCTTGCCCGTGGCAAAATAATCCAGAAAGAAAAAGGGCTCGGCCCCGTGCACGAGCACGTCGTTTGCACACATGGCCACGAGATCCTGCCCGATCGTTTCATGGCGGTCCAACTGGAAGGCGATGCGGAGCTTGGTGCCGACCCCGTCCGTGGATGCCACAAGGAGGGGGTCCGGAAACCGCTCCCTGTCGATGTCCATCACGCCGCCGAAGCTGCCGATGTCTGTTTTGACTTCCTTGCGGAAGGTCGCTCTGGCCAGGGGGCGGATGAATTCCACGAGGCTGTCGCCCGCATCGATGTCCACGCCTGCGTCTTTGTATGTGATGGGTTTCTTCATGGACACCGTCTCCTGAAACGGGAAGGGTGGAGGGCAAGAGCCCAAGTCCAAGGTGAAATTATCGTGAATGATTTCCCCTGTCAATTCAGGGTGATGATATGGTCAAGTGAAAAGAGACACCTGGTTAAGCAACTTTT
>CAZSUQ010000066.1:0-12574 GCA_964609935.1 uncultured Thermodesulfobacteriota bacterium
TCATTTCAGCAGGTTTGTCAAGTTTTTTTCTGTATTTCTCCATTTTTCTGTGTTTGTGTGGCCGGGCCGTAAGCCCAGAGTGCTCCTTTATTCGGCAGGTTCGCTGTTTTACTTTATTTATGCGCCGGTTCCGCCATGATTTCCCCTTCCAGGTCGTAAGTGCCTGTGTTCACGATACGAGCCCGGTAGATGCCGGGCAGCAAAACGGCCCCCTGGGAGAGCACAACAATCCCATCCACCTCAGGGGCCTGGTATCGGGTTCGTGCCCTCAACAACCCGGGATCTTCTTCATGAAGGCCCTCAACCAGGATGTCCTGTTCGGTTCCCAGGTACTGTTTCTGGATCGTCTCTGAGATCCCTGCCTGCAGTTCCATGACCGCCTGAACCCGTCTCTGCTTTTCCGGGTCTTGGACGGTCTCCTTCCTCCTGCCTGCCTTTGTGCCCTGTTCCGGGCTGTAAGGGAACACCCCGAGGTGGTGGAAGCGGATTTCCCGGAGAAAACTCAGTAACCGTTTGAAATCGCTTGAGGTTTCACCTGGAAAGCCCACCATCACCGTGGTTCGCAATGCGATGTCTGGACGGGCCTGACGCAGGTTTTCGATGAGGTTTCGAAGCGTCTTTTCGTTGTAAGGGCGTTTCATGGCCTTCAGGACCGGGGTTGAGACGTGCTGGATCGGCAGGTCCATGTAAGGGCAGATCTTCTCCGACTCGGCCATGAGGTGGAGCAACCCTCTGTCCACGTGCGCCGGATGGCAGTAAAGGAGGCGTATCCACCGGACGGCCTCGATCCGCTGAAGTTGCTCCAGCAGGCGTACGAGCGGATGAACACTCCCCCTTTTACGATCCATGCCGTATGCTGCAACGTCCTGGGCCACCAGGTTGATCTCCACGGCTCCCTTCTCGGCCAGGCTCTCCACCTCCCTGACGATCCCGGCCCGGGTTCTGCTCTTGAGGGGCCCCCGGATGGATGGCAGGGTGCAGTAGGAACATGCATTGGAGCAGCCTTCGGCAATCTTCACGTAGGTCCAGACCCCCAGCGGGGATCGATCCTGTGCAAGGCCTTTGCCGGTCTTTATCCCCCGGGGGGGCGGCCCGAGGATCAGTCTCTGTGGGTGATTGCCCTTGAGGTGGCGGGAAACAAGGGCGCCTGCGGCTTCCTCTGCCCGTACACCCAGGAACAGATCCGTGTGTGGCAGAAGCCCGGGCAGGGAACTGCCATACCGCTCCACGAGACACCCGGCCAGAACGAGGCAGCGACACCGTCCCTCTTCCCTGTACTGGGCAAGGGACTCCAGGGTTGTCACGCTCTCTTCCACTGCATCCGTTACAAAGCTGCAGCTGTTCAGGATGATGACATCCGCCTCGGACGGGTCTGCCACAAACGCGAAGCCTTCCCGGAGCAATGAAGCGGAGAGGATTTCCGAATCCACCTGATTCTTTGGACATCCCAGCGTGAGCAGGAATACGGTTTCTTCTGTCTTCATGGATTAAAGGGGAGACTCAGCAGGTTAATAAGGATTTCTCACGATCTCGGCATCTGCGGGGATCTGAAAGCGGAAAAGCCCTTCACCCAAAGAGGGGTTCGCCTTCTGGTTTTGAAAATTCAGGGTCGTGCGATTGCCCAGGATGTCCCGGGATTCGGTTCTCACAGGAAGGAAGTCCTCCTTGCCGATCCAGAGAAGGATCTCCTCCACTGCGATCCCTTTCTTCTCCCTTGGCGTCAGTCTCAGGCAGGCTGCCTTGTCGCCCTGGTTCCGGTCCGGAGCCCTTGAGATGAAAAAGGATTCGGTAAGCACACGAACGCCCATGAAGAGCCGCGCCGGTGCCGTGCCGGGCAGGGCCTGGCCCAGCATCTGCTCGATGACCATGTTCTGGGACGGCATGTGCACATAGATCAACTCGCCCAGCAGGTAGATATCACGCACCTCGGGGGCATGGTATCTCCAGCGCATCCTGTCCGGTTTGAGAAAATAGACCCTGCCCGAGGAATGCTTCTCTCTCTGGATCGTTTTCGTCTCGGACACCTGATCGAAATCCGCTTGAAAGCTCCGAATCTTCTGGTAGGCGGCGTCCATTTGTCCCAGAAAGCGGGCCAGTTCCGGATCCTTCCTTGCGCCCTCTTGGGGATCCTGCGTCGCTTCCCCGGCTGCGGTCCCGGTCGATCCGGGTCCGTTTGCCCATGCCACCCCCACCCCCGCGGGACCCTCCAGGCAGAGGAGAAGAAAGAGCAATGCAAAGAGGAAAATGAATCCCTGCCTCATTCCGGAATGCTCCCTGTGCGATTCATCCAAAGGTTTACTCCTCAAGCGAGTTTGCCAGGACCTCCCTCGGCTTAACCCCTTCCTGCGGCCCCACGACCCCTTCCTGTTCCATCCTTTCGATCATGCGTGCGGCGCGGTTGTAGCCCACGCGAAGCTTCCGCTGGATCATGGAGATGGAAGCCTGGCGGGTCGAGGTAACGAGCCGGACCGCCTCGTCGTATTTGGGATCCTCTTCGAACTCGGTCTCTTCTTCCTTGTTCTTTCCCGACTTCTTTGAGCGGAAAGGGATCTTTTCGTAGCGGGGCTTTCCGAACTGCTTCAGGTATTCCACCACGCGCTCGATCTCGGGCTCGGTGACATAAGCGCCATGAATCCGCCGGATCTTGGAGGTGCCCGGAGGGAGGAAGAGCATGTCGCCCATGCCCAGTAGCTTTTCCGCCCCGATGCTGTCCAGGATCGTGCGGGAATCGATCCTGGAGCTCACCTGAAAGGAGATACGGGTGGGAAGATTGGCCTTGATGATCCCAGTAAGCACGTCCACCGAGGGTCTCTGGGTCGCCAGGAGGAGGTGGATCCCGGCGGCACGGGCCATCTGTGCCAGGCGGGTGATGGATTCCTCGATCTGCCGGCCGGAAACGATCATCAGGTCCGCCATCTCGTCGATCACGAGGATGATGTAGGGAAGCTTCCCCTTTTCAGGCAGAGAGCCCTCATCGATCTCTTCCTCGTTTCCCGATCCTTCCGTTTCATGGTCTTCCAGATCCTCAGGGGAACCACCAGCGGCCTTCATCTCCTGTTCGATGCGTTGATTGTAGGTTTCAATGTTCCGCACACCCTTTTCCGACAGCAGCTGGTACCGCTGCTCCATCCGTTCCACGGCCCAGTCCAGGACGTCCTGAGCCCGCCTGGCATCGGTGATGACAGGATGCATCAGGTGAGGGATCCCATGGTAGGCGCTCAACTCCAGCAACTTCGGGTCAATGATCAGGAATTTCACTTCCTGGGGGGAGAACCGGTAGAGAAGGCTCAGGATGAGGGTGTGAAGGCACACGCTCTTTCCGGTACCGGTGGCTCCGGCGATCAGGAGGTGCGGCATACGGCTCAAGTCCGTGGCAACCGGTTTGCCGGCAATATCCTTGCCGAGTGCAAGGGGCAGCTTGGACTGGCTCCCCTGAAAGGCATCTGATGAAAGGGTTTCTTTCAGGTAGACGACCTGCCGGCTAGGGTTCGGGACCTCCATCCCCACCACGGCTTTACCCGGGATCGGCGCAACGATGCGCACACTGACCGCCTTCATGGCCAGGGCCAGGTCATCCGAAAGGTTGACGATTTTGTTCACCTTGATTCCTGGAGCGGGCGCATATTCGAAGAGCGTGATGATGGGCCCCGGATGGATCTCCGTGACCTTTCCGTTGATGCCGAAATCCTTGAGTTTTTGTTCCAGGACCTTTGCGTTTGCCAGCAGGGTCTCGCTGTCCACGGGGATCTGTGTGGGATCCGGATCATCGAGAAGTTCCAGGGGGGGCGGCCGAAATGCCTCGGGCAGCGGTTCGGGAAAGGGGAGGGCGGCCTGTTTGGGTTTCTTTTTCTTCCTGGCCTTCTCCTCGGCGGCATCAGCGGCAGAGGGGTCCTCGCCGTTCGGCGGAGGCACGATCCTGGGCGCCTCCTTCTCGTCCGTTTTTAAATCCTTCGTGTCCAGCAGGTCCGGTTGCGGGTCCGGTGGCCGGGCGGGTCGGGAAGAAACCACCTTTGTTGCAACCTCCTCCACGATCTCCGATTCAGCCTCTTCCTGCTTGCGGAGTCGAAGTTGCTTGAGCCTCTCCCAAAGGTTTCTACCCCGGGCCATGAGAAAGGCAGCGAGCCCGGTTAAAAGGCGGCGGATCCACTGCGCCAGGCTACGAAGACCCCTGATCAGCGACTTTGTTCCTGTCACGCCGCCACGCCAGAGCAGGATCCATATCCTCTTCAGATGGATCAGGAGGGGCATCTCCCCGATGGCAATGATGGACAGCACGAGCAGGAGAAGGACAAGAAGGTAGGATCCAACGGGATGCAGGCTTCCAAGGAGCCATCTGGCGATCTGCAGCCCTATGATCCCGCCCTGTTCCGGGGAGGCACGGTCCGGGAGGAGCAGGGAAAAGAGGACGGATGTGAAAATCAGGGCGCAGAGTCCGGGAAGGATCTTCCATGGCCCAATCTTCGGTTTTCGGCCCCAGATGACGAACAGGGCTGCCACCGCCACCAGGGCGCCCACGAAGTAGGATCCCAGCCCCAGGGTTTCCTTGAGAAAGCTGGCCGTATAGGATCCCACCGGCCCACCCAGGTTCTTTACGTTCTGGGGTTTGGGCGAGACCTCGTGGAAGAAGCCGGGATCCGTGGTGGGGGAGTAGGAAAACAGGGACAGGAAGAGGAATACGGAGCATCCGATCAAGGCGATTCCGATCCCTTCACGAGCCCAGCGGGGAAGGGTCGTTGCAGGGATACCGTTTTCCTTCTTCTGAGATCCCTTTTTCTTTGAATTGTTTTTGTTCTTCTTTGCCATTGTGTCCGGTGTTTGAGGATGGGAAGACGCGTAGCCTGATCAGGGATTGAAACAGGCTCGGGGGATGCCCGGTTCAAGGGCCTCCCCGAACCCCCTTTTTCATTCGCTTCATGTATTCCAGCTTGTTGAGCGCATTGACGTACGCCTTTGCGCTGGCGACAAGGATGTCCGTGGAGGATCCCTTGCCCAGCACCACATGTTCCTTGTCTTTCAGCCGTACGGAAACCTCCCCCTGTGCGTCGCTCCCCGAGGTGATGGCGCTCACCTCGAAACGGAGCAGCTTGCTCTGGCTGTCCAGAGCGGCCCGGATGGCCCGAAAGGCCGCATCCACGGGGCCGTCCCCGAATTCGGCCTGCTTGCACTCCTTGCCGTCCACCTTGATCTGGACCGTTGCCGTAGGGATCAGGTGCGTTCCGCTGGTCACGCTCAGGAACCCCAGTTCATAGCGGTCGGGAATCCGCAGGATCTCCTCTGCGATGATGGCCTCGATGTCCTCATCGAAGATCTCTTTCTTCCTGTCCGCAACCGCCTTCAGGTGTTCAAAGGCCTTGTTCAACTGGTCGTCGGTCAGGTCATAGCCCATTTCCTTGAGCTTGTCCCGGAAGGCGGCCCGCCCGGAATGTTTTCCCATCACCAGCGTGCTCTTGGGGATCCCCACGGACTCCGGGGTCATGATCTCATAGGTCTTCTTCTCCTTCAGGACCCCGTGCTGGTGGATGCCCGCCTCGTGGGCAAAGGCGTTGTCGCCCACGATGGCCTTGTTGGGCTGTACGCGGATGCCGGTAATCCGGCTCACAAGGCGGCTCGACGGGTAGATCTGCTCTGTCACCACGCCGGTCTTGTAACGGAAGTAGTCCTTCCGCGTGCGAAGGGCCATCACGATCTCTTCCAGGGAGGCATTGCCTGCGCGCTCTCCGATCCCGTTGAGGGTGCACTCCACCTGGGTGGCGCCGTGCTCCACGGCGGTCAAGGTGTTGGCCACGGCCAGGCCGAGATCATTGTGGCAATGCACACTGATGACCGCCTTGTCCACATCCTTCACATTCTCTTGGATCGTGTCCATGAGGCGGCCGTATTCCACGGGGACCGTGTAGCCCACCGTGTCCGGGATGTTGATGCAACTCGCACCCGCATCCAGTACGGCCTTGAAGACCTTGCAGAGGAAGGCCGGGTCGCTTCGTGTGGCGTCTTCAGCGGAAAACTCCACCCAGGACACGTAGCGTTTCGCTGTCTTGACCGCAAAGACGGCTTCGTCGAGCACCTGGTCCTGCGTCATGCGGAGCTTTTTCTCCATGTGAATGGGGCTGGTGGCGATGAAGACATGAATGGCGGGCGCCTCTGCATGGCGGATCGCTTCCCAGGCCCTCTCGATGTCGGCTGCCTGCGTACGTGCCAGGGCAAAGATCTGGCATTCCTTGATGTTCTTGGCCACCAGCTTCACGGACTCAAAGTCGCCCTCTGAGGACATGGGAAAGCCTGCCTCAATGGCATCCACGCCGAGCCTTTCCAGCTGGCGGGCCACTTCCAGTTTTTCATGGGCGTTCATGCTGGCGCCGGGCGACTGTTCCCCGTCACGAAGGGTGGTATCAAAGATCCTGACGGGAATGGATTTGTCGGTCATTTCTTCTCACCTCTTTGTTTCTATCCGAGGAGCCTCTCTTCATTCCTGGAAAAGGCCATTATTGTTCACGTTTCCTGGTTGTTTCGTTCGATTAAAGGATCCGTAATCCCGGTTTCACCCTTCCGTGCTCATGGATCCCTGAACCGCCTCTTCATCGTCTTCTTCCTCATCGGGCAGGTTTTCCGGGAGCGCTTCTTCACCGGCGGACCTTTTCTTGCCCCAGAGGATGAGACCCCGGATCGGGCCGTGCAGAACATAAAGGACCGCAATCGTGAAGAGAACGATCTGGGGCTCGTTGACGATCAGGATGAGAAGGAGGATGAGCCCGAGAAAAGCGGTGAAGGGCTTCCGTTTTCTCAGCTCCATCTCCTTGAAGCTGACGAACTTGACGTTGCTCACCATGAGAAACGCCAGCAGGAAGATCACGACCAGAATGGCGATGTGCTGCGTGGGCCCGGTATGATCGAACTTGTAGTAGAGGAGAACCGTGGTCACGATCATCCCGGCCGAGACCGGGATCGGCAACCCGTTGAAGGTGACGGATTCGATGTTGTCGATCTGAATGTTGTACCTGGCCAGGCGAAGCGCGCCGCAGATCACGTAAAGGAATGCGGCCGACCACCCCCACTTTCCGTAAGGCCGGAGAGCCCATTCATAGGCAAGGATTCCGGGTGCCACGCCAAAGGCCACCAGGTCGGAAAGGGAGTCGTATTCCACGCCGAACCGGCTGGTGGTATGGGTCATGCGTGCGATCCGTCCGTCCGCCCCGTCACAGAGCATGGAGACGATGATGGCCCAGGCAGCATGCTCGAAGTCTCCGTTCAAGGTCTTCACGATGGCATAGAACCCCGCAAAGAGGCTGGCAGAGGTAAAGAGGTTCGGCAGGATGTAGATCCCTTTCTTGATGTTGTCTCTTTTCAGCCGTCTTCTGCGGTTCGGTCTTTTTTTCCTGAGACGATCGCTCATCAGGGGCCTCGTGCTTTGGGCCGCCTTCACTGGCGGCTGCCCTTACGAAAAGAGTGAAGATGTGTCGTTAACCTGGAAACAATCCCTCCACCAGAGGTCCGGGAACATGGAGATTGTCAGGTAAATAGAGAGGAATTTCAAGGGAAATACCCCATGATGGCTTCGCCTCCCTTTACGCGGTCTC
This sequence comes from uncultured Thermodesulfobacteriota bacterium, assembly GCA_964609935.1. Lineage (GTDB taxonomy): Bacteria > Desulfobacterota > DSWW01 > DSWW01 > DSWW01 > CAYTRL01. Next base: position 7,575 of record CAZSUQ010000066.1, read on the forward strand.
CGGGCTGCACCGAAACGCTGGCCGCCTCGGGCAGGTAGACCTCCACCCTGGAACCGAACCGGATCAGCCCGAATCGCTCGCCGCGATGCACCCGGTCACCCTCCTGCGGGTAGCACACGATCTTGCGGGCCAGGCGGCCTGCAATCTGGACCACTCCCAGGGTGAATCCCTCCTCGGTTTCCAGGACCAGCACCATCCGTTCATTGTCGATGGAGGCCTTCGGCTTGCTTGCCACATAGAAATGTCCCGGTATGTGGGCTCTTCGGATGAGTTTCCCTGTTGCCGGGAGCCGGTTCACATGCACGTCCAGAGGGCTCATGAAGATACTGATCTTCCAGCAGGCAGCTCCGAGAAGTTCGTTGGATGCCTGTTTTTCCACCTCCAGGATCTCCCCGTCCGCAGGACAGAGGATGGCCTTGGGGTCTTCAGGGAAGGCCCGGTACGGGTTGCGGAAGAAGGCGGCTACGGCAAGGGTGAAGAGCAAGAGGATGCAGGACAGGAGGTGAAGGCCGGAGGCCGCCGTAAAAAGGGCAAAAAACGCTGCCACAGCTATGAAAGGATATCCTTCCTTTACGATGTAGGGTTCATCGCTCCACGCCATCAGTTCTTCTCCCTGTCTACCTTCTTCTGTTTTTCGATCCAGGGCATCATCTTGCGCAAACGGCTGCCTACCTCCTCAATGGGGTGTTCCTCCATGGAACGCGTCAGGGCACGGAACACGGGGCGGTTCGCCTGGTTCTCCAGGACCCAGTCCCTTGCAAACGCCCCGGATTGGACGCCCTCGAGGAGTTGCTTCATCCGCTCACGGGCCTCTTTCCCCACAACCTGTTTCCCGAGTTTCATCCCGCCGTATTGCGCTGTGTTGCTCACGGAATAGTACATGTTCGAGATGCCGCCCTCGTAGATCAGGTCGATGATGAGTTTCAGCTCGTGCAGACACTCGAAATAGGCCATTTCAGGCTCGTAGCCTGCCTCCACCAGGGTTTCGAACCCCGCCGTGATCAACTCGGATACGCCGCCGCAAAGCACGGCCTGCTCCCCGAACAGATCGGTTTCGGTCTCTTCCCGGAAGCTCGTCTCCAGGATCCCGGTCTTGCCTGCGCCGATGGCCACGGCATAGGCGAGGGCCAGTGTTCGTGCCGATCCGCTGGCATCCTGGTACACCGCAATGAGCGTGGGGACGCCCTTGCCCTCTGTGAACTCGTGGCGAACCATGTGACCCGGCGCCTTGGGGGCCACCATGAATACGTCCACGTCCGCCGGAGGAACGATCTGACCGTAGTGGATGTTGAATCCATGGGCAAAAACCAGGGCCTTGGACGAGGTCAGCTCGGGCTGGATGCTTTCCCTGTAAACAGCCGACTGGGTTTCATCCGGGACGAGAATCATGATGATGTCGGCCTCCTTGGCCGCCTCGGAAACGGTTTTGACGGAAAGCCCGGCCTGGACGGCCTTGTCCCAGGAGGCGCTCCCCTGCCGGAGCCCTACACGAACATCCACGCCACTGTCCGAGAGGTTCAGGGCGTGCGCGTGTCCCTGACTCCCGTAGCCCACAATGGCGACCTTTTTCTTCTTCAAGACCTCAAGGTCCGCATCCTTTTCGTAATAGACTTTCATGGCGTGCTCCTTATGATTCTTTGCTATTGGATCGTCCTAAATAAAAGTATTCCGTGGCTCTTACTTGTTAGGCCCTCGGGACCGTAAGATCGACAGGAGATCGTCGATGTTCTCAAGGGGGTTGATGAGAAAGGGAGAATGTCAGCCAGGAAGTGATGGAAGAAATCAGTCTCCCCGCGGTACGGCCACCCTGCCTGTCCGGATGATTTCCCGGATCCCCATGGGCTTCAACAGGTCGATCAGGGCTCGCATCTTGTCCTCGGTGCCTGTCACCTCGATCGTGTATGTCTTGGGCGTTACATCTACCACTTTGCCTCGAAAGATGTCTACCACGCGCAAGACCTCGGCACGGGTCTTTTCCTCTGCGGTCACCTTGATCAGGGCCAGTTCCCTTTCTACGAAGTCCCTGCCGGTCAGGTCCGACACCTTGATGACGTCGATCAGCTTTCGCAGCTGTTTGAGGATCTGCTCGATGATCTGATCGTTTCCGGACGTCACAATGGTCATGCGGGAAAACTCTGGGTCCAGTGTTTCCGCCACCGTCAGGCTCTCGATGTTGAACCCGCGGGCGCTGAACAGGCTGGAAACGCGGCTCAAAACGCCGAATTCGTTTTTCACTAGGACAGTAATCGTGTGTCTCATTCGACCATGATCCTCCATGAAACAAAAAGCTCAGGGATGTACCGTGAATTGCACGCCGGGTAGAAACCGCTGCCCGAGGGGCCCTGTGGACAAAAGCGTTGAATCCTCGTGAACCGCTCGGGAATCCTTGTCGTCCTCCTGCCGAAGCCGTCACACCAGGATCATCTCGGTCAGGCTTGCCCCGGCCGGCACCATGGGATAGACATTCTCCTCCTTGGAAACACGAAAGTCTATGAGAACAGGCTTGGGGACTTTCAAGGCTTCCTTGAGGATCGGTACAACCTCTTCGGGTTTCGATCCCTGGAATCCCACGGCCCCATAGGCCTCGGCAAGCTTGACGAAGTCGGGCTGATAGCTCATGTCCACGGAAGCGTACCGCTTCTTGTAGAAAAGTTCCTGCCACTGACGCACCATTCCGAGAAATCCGTTGTTCAGGATCACCACCTTGATGGGGAGATCGTACTGTTTCGCCGTTGCAAGCTCCTGGATGTTCATCTGGATGCTTCCATCCCCGGCGATGTCGATCACGGTCTTGTCGGGCCTGGCCACCTGGACGCCGAGAGCGGCCGGCAGCCCGTACCCCATGGTTCCCAGGCCCCCGGAGGTGAACAGGGTGCGCGGGTACTTGAACGGGTAGTACTGGACCGCCCACATCTGGTTCTGGCCCACTTCGGTGGTGATGAGCGCCTCCCCCTTGGTAACCTTGTAGATCTGCTCCACCACGTACTGAGGCTTCAGCTCGCCGTTCATGTCGTAGGAAAGGCGGCTCTCCTTCTTCCATGCCTCGATCTGCTTGCGCCATTCGGTCCGCTTCGGCTTTTTCACCTTTGCATACTTTGACTTCTTGAGGACCTGAAGGGCCTGCTGGAGCACCTTCTTGGCGTCTCCCACGATGGGGATGTCCACCACCACGTTCTTGCTGATGGAGGTGGGATCAACGTCGATGTGAATCATTTTTGCGTGCTTGGCGAAGGTGTCGATCCGCCCGGTGACCCGGTCGTCGAACCTCGCGCCGACGGCCACAACCACGTCCGCATGGGAGATGGCCATGTTGGCCCTGTACGTCCCGTGCATGCCGAGCATTCCCAGGCTCAGGGGATGGTCTCCGGGGAATCCCCCGAGGCCCATGAGGGTCATGGTCACCGGGATCTGGAGCCGCTCCGCCAGCCGCTTCAACTCGTTCGCTGCATCGGCAAGCACGATGCCGCCGCCCGTGTAGAGCACGGGGCGTTTGGCCTTCATGATGAGATCAAGGGCCCGCTCGATCTGTCCCACGTGCCCGGTGGTGGTTGGGTTGTAGCCCGGGATGGAAACCTTTGTGACGGGTTCGTATTGGATCATCTCTGCCGTAACGTCCTTGGGGATGTCCACCAGAACCGGACCCGGCCTTCCGGAACGTGCGATGTGAAAGGCTTCCCGTACGATCCGGCCGAGGTCCTCTGCGGATTTGATCAGGTAGTTGTGTTTTGTGCAGGAGCGGGTGATCCCGATGATGTCCGCTTCCTGAAAGGCGTCGTTCCCGATGAGAGGAGTGGGAACCTGCCCGGTGAAGACCACCAGAGGGATGGAATCCATATAGGCGGTTGCCAGCCCGGTCACCGTGTTCGTTGCCCCAGGGCCCGAGGTTACGAGGCATACGCCCACTTTTCCGGTTGCCCTGGCATACCCGTCAGCGGCATGAACGGCGGCCTGCTCGTGTCTTACAAGGAAATGGCGGATTTTTGCGTCGAACAGGACATCGTACAGGTTGAGCACCGCCCCTCCGGGATAACCGAAAATGGAGTCCACTTTTTCACGTTTCAGACTCTCGACAAAGATCTGGGCGCCGGATAATCGTTTCAAGTCGTTTCCTCCTTCTTGCCTTTGATTCTCTTTTTCAGCTTTTGGAATCACTCAGGACCGCACCGGTGTGGGCGGAAGTGACCAGGCGGGCGTATCGGGCCAAGTAGCCGTGAAGACCTTTCTTCTGCGGCGGTTGCCAGTTCTTCCTGCGACGTTCCATTTCGGATGCCTCCACATCGCTGTCCAGCCGTCGTGCGGGGATGTCCATACGTATGAGGTCTCCGTCCTCGAGGAGGGCCAGCGGCCCGCCCTGAGAGGCCTCGGGAGAGATGTGCCCGATGCAGGGACCTCTGGTGCCCCCGGAGAAACGCCCGTCGGTAATCAGCGCCACCTTTTTCAGGCCCATGCCCACGATGGCCGAGGTGGGGGCGAGCATCTCCCGCATGCCCGGCCCGCCCTGCGGCCCTTCATACCGGATGACCACCACATCCCCCTCTTGAATCTTCCCGTCGAGAATGGCCTGCGTCGCCTCCTCCTCCCGGTTGAAGATCCGTGCCTTGCCTTCGAACCGGAGCATGTCTTCAGACACGCCGGACTGCTTGATCACAGCGCCCTCAGGCGCGAGATCCCCCTTCAGGATGGCGATGCCTCCCTCGGGCCGAATGGGATCATCCATGTTCCGGAGAACCTGGTCGCCGAACGGCCGGGCTCTCTGTGCGATCTCCTTCACGTCCATGCCGTTCACGTTCGGGCTGCTCCGGATTCGTTCCCCCAGGCGTTGGAGAACGGCAGGGACGCCGCCCACCTGATGCAGGTCTTCCAGGAAGAAGTTCCCTGCAGGCCTGAGATCCGCAATATAGGGGGTGTTTCGGCTGATCTGGTCGATCCGGTCCAGGGTGAGCGGTATCTCCGCTTCGCGGGCGATGGCGCTGAGATGGAGAACCGTATTGCTGGAACCT
>CAZSUQ010000067.1:0-12543 GCA_964609935.1 uncultured Thermodesulfobacteriota bacterium
CATTCAGATGGCTCTCTCCGGCCAGATCTACGCCCAGGGGGGCGAGTAGTTACCCTTATTGATCGACAACTTTCGGTTTCTGCCTGATGGTTTTCCGAAAAAAGAACGGATTGATATTTACAGGGAGCGGACGTTCGAAAGAGAGAAGCGAAGCATGAAAAGAGAAGCGTCATCCTCCATGATGCGAACCGATGACACGGCCGCGTGCGCTGCCGACCGATCCATCAAGGAGAAGATCACCGAGGCCCAGGACCTGTTTCGCACCTACGAGGCCCGGTTGAGGGGCGACCCCGGCCTGTGCAGCCTGCTGGAAAGCCTGGCAGGGAACGTGGCCGCAACGAACCGGATCATGAAGAAACTGGAGGTGGTGAAGGCGTGTAAGTGGTGTGAAGAGGAGGCCGGAGGAAGCTGCTGCGGGGTGGGGATCGAGAACCGCTACAGTTCTCTCCTCCTGTTGGTCAACCTTCTTCTCGACGTCACCCTCCCGCAGAAAAGGGAACAGGCGGACAGCTGTTATTTTCTCGGGACAGGAGGGTGTTGTCTCGAGGCACGGCATGTCCTCTGTGTCAACTACTTATGCCGGAAGCTTACCGAAGCCCTTTCACCGGAAGACCTGAACGTCCTGCAAGCGGCAGCCGGTGTAGAACTGGACACGGGTTTCTTTGTTTATGAGGCCGTCAATGAAATCATCCGGGACTGAACCCCTGGCGGAGAACCCTCTGCATCGGGCCCTGGCCGTGATTGCAGCCTATTATGGTGGCTGCAAGTACGGGGTTCAGGGATTCGAGGGGTACCGGAAGTCAACGGACCTGGACAAGCTTGTCTGCTGTGTCCTGGATCTTGCGGACAGGGGAATGCTGGACACGGAGGAGACGAACTTTCTTGACCTGGGCTGTGCGGACGGAAGGGTCAACGTATTGATGAGCTATTTTGTCCGGAGATCCATCGGTATCGAGATCGACCCCGAGATTTTGTCGGAGTATGCGCCCCGGTTCGACGAACTCAGGGATCGCCTGGCAAGGGAAGGGCTTCCGCATCCTCCGGAGAACATCGCCCTTTTCCAGGGGAGTTCCCTGGATCACGACGTGCACGATCAGGTGCACAAAGAAACAGGCGCCCGCTTCGTTGATGTGGACATGTTCTACACCTACATCACCCTTCACGATCTCTTTGCGGAAGAGATCGAGCACAGGGCAAAGGAGGGGGCGCTTTATCTTGTCTACGGATTCAACAGGGTGCTTCCCCGATACGACGGACTCCATCTCCTGATCGAGGATGTGGGCGCCCAGGGGATTGCAGCCCTCTATGGAAAAGGTGTGTGTGGATAACCGAAGGAAGGAGGTGGACGGTCGTGGGTGTTTTTGATGGAAAGGTTGCCCTGATCACGGGCGCGGCAAGGGGAATCGGGCTTGCCACAGCGGAAGTTCTGGGAACCAGCGGAGCGAGATTGGTCCTCTCCGATGTTCTGGAGGATTCCCTGAAGGAGGAGGAGAAGCAGTTGCAGGAACAGGGATTCGAAGTCCTTGTCGTGCGATCCGACGTGACCGTGGCCGATGACTGCGAGGCGCTTGTGGAAGAGGCGTTGAAGCGGTTCGGTTCCCTTGACATCCTGGTGAACAATGCAGGTGTGAGCATTGTGGACCGCTTCGAGACATGCACCCCTGCGTCCTGCAGAAAGCTCATGGACGTGAATGTCATGGGGTCCATCTACATGACCCTCGCGGCCCTGGAGCCGCTCAAGAAGGCGAAGGGGAGCATCGTGTTCGTCTCGAGCGTCAGCGGCATCCGGGCCATCCCCACGGGCAGCCTTTACAGTGCGAGCAAGGCCGCGCTCAGGAGCTTCGGGGAATCCATTCGGGTCGAGCTCAAACCGCACGGCGTGCACGTGGGGGTCATCTTCCCGGGATTCACCACCACGGAAGCGAGCAAGACGGTCATGAAGGGGGACGGTTCCGCCAGGCCCATCAACCGACCGCCCCACGACACGCCCCAGGGCGTGGCCAAAGGCATTGTTCGTATGATCCAGAGGCGCGAACGGGAGCGTGTGCTCACGCCCCTGGGCAAGACCACGGCGATCCTGCAACGGCTGAGTCCCTCTCTTCTGGACAGGATCCTCGAGAAAAGGAAGCTGCAGAATTGACGGAACCAACTCCACGGTCCGGCCGGGCGAAGGGAAGTGACCATCTGTCCCTGCCGTATGATGAACACAGGGAGAGCATGACGTGAAGGACACGCAACTCAGCGAACCGAACGGTTCCACTTACACGGGTGGGGGCATGAGGTCCCATGCCATCCTCATCGTGCTCTTTCTGGTCTACATCTCCGACTATGCGGACCGGTACGTGGTGGCAAGCATGCTCAGCTTCATCCAGCAGGACTGGGGCCTGAGCGATACCCAGGCGGGAGCCCTCATGAGCGTGGTGATCACGTTTATCACCATCTTCACCATACCCGCCTCCATGCTCATCGACCGGTGGAGCCGCCGAAAGATGGTCTCGGTCATGGTCTTTCTCTGGAGCCTGGCCACACTGGCATGCGCCTTCACGCAAAACTACACACAGCTGCTCATCGCCCGTGCGTTCATCGGCATCGGCGAAGCGGGCTATGCGCCTGCAGGGACCGCCATGCTCGCCGCTGCGTACCCGGAGGGAAAGCGGGCCAAGGTCATGGGCATCTGGAACACCTCCATCCCACTGGGGATGGGGATCGCCATGGTGGCGGGCGGGATGATCGCAAAACACTGGGGCTGGCACCATGCTTTCGGGCTGGTGGCCGTTCCGGGGATGCTGCTGGCCCTGGCCGCATGGTTCCTCCCGGACTACAAGACCGTGCGCACCGGGGCGTCGGCGGTCGGCTACGGCAGCTTCCAGGATTTCATCAAGAAGGCGACCGGGGTGTTTCGCGTTCCCGGCCTCGTGTTCACCTACCTGGGCTTTGCCATGAACGTGGCCGTGACCACGGCGCTGGTGACCTGGTTGCCCACCTATTTTGAACGAACAGGGCTGGTGGAGCAGGGAGAGGGAGGGCCCTACACCATGTCCATCTTCGGCCTTGTGCTGGTGGGTGCTCCCCTGGGCGGATTTCTTTCCGATACCTGGCGCCGCAGGCGCAAGGAGGCCAGGCTGATCTTCCCGGCCATCACCTCGGCCGCAGCGGCCATCGTTCTCTTCCTGGCCCTGCTGATGCCGGGCTCAACGAACCAGATCTACGTGCTCGTCTTTTTCGGAATCTTTGCCACCTGCTTCATCGCTCCGGCCGCTGCCGTGACCCAGGACCTGGTTCACCCGGGGCTTCGGGCCTTCAGCTTCGGCATGTGCGTGATCGTGCAGCACGTGTGCGGAGACATGTGGTCCCCCCTGCTCGTGGGATGGATCAGCGACCAGGTGGGGCTGGCAACAGCCATGCAAGTGATCCCTGTTTTCGGAATGCTTGCCGCGGTCTTTTTCTTTGCGGGAAGCAGGTTCTACCTCCGCGACCTCGACAGCGTGGAACGGGTTGAACTTGTCTCCGAGTAGACCGGGACCCGATCCGGGCTGCGGGATAAGCTTTCAGCCTGAAAATCTTTTCTGGCCATATATCAGTGCCCTGATCCACACGGCGCATAAAAAAATCTCAGACGGTAGAAAAAAATGGGTTTGTGTTTGAAGGCAAAAACCACTGCATTTACCAGACGGAAAGAAGCGTAGTGGCGCTGACGCGGCAAACGTAGTTGGGACGCTGGTGATTTGTCGCCTTGTCTATGCCTGAAGTTCCTGTCGAAAAAAGGGAGAATGATGAAATTGATTGAGAACAGCAATTTAGGTATGAGCCATGAGGAGTTCGGGCTCGATCTCCCAATTACACCGCAGGAGAAATTCGTCAACGGCGTGTATTCTTCAATGGATGAAGCGACTGCACGCGGACTGGATCGCCTGCGTAGCGAAGATGGCATCAGTCCAACCTGCAAATTTCGCTGTTGTCACTGTTGCCGGTATCATATCCTAGCGAACATTGCTGAGGCCCACACGTTGGCGCAATATGTAAAGCGGGAAATGTCAGTAGACCAGATAATCGACCTTCGGATGCGAACGCAACAATGGCATGAATGGGACAATTCCAGGCCGGGCAGATATTCGCCGGCTAACATCGACGAGCAGACAGAGTTTTCCGCCTACGACCATAGCTGTCCTCTGCTGGTCAATGGCGCATGCAGCGCCTATCCCGTGAGGCCAGTCGTGTGTCGAACGCATTTTGTCTCTTCGGATCCCCTGTCCTGTTGCGCAGCAAACGATCCGGAATCTACGGAAGACGCCCCGATTGTGCTCACGTCCGTCGTGACGGCGGCAAGTCCGTTCACAATGGCAATAAGGGATCATATCGAAAAGACAGGCTTGGAATTTTCTCGGTCAATCATGCTTCTTCCTCATTGGTTGGCGATTGAAATGGGTTGGGATTTCGCCATATCGCTGTGATTTCTCGCAGATATTCGGCAGGGAGACAATCCACGACATAACCAATCACTCAACCGGACCGGCTATCGCCGGCAGGTCACATTCTGTATTGAAGGGTTTTCACACGGAGAGGATGTCGCCGTCCGTGAGGATTTCGTCGAAGTTCAGGCGGAGCGCCCTGTGGACGTCCTCTTCGGACTCGGGAAGAAATGCCAGGAGCTTGGCATTCTTCTCGCGGTAACGTTTCACCACGAAATTCCTGTAAAGAGAGAACCTTCCGATCCGGGGTGTGAGGCTGTAGGTCCTCCCCGGTTCGATGGCACCGAGTGAAGGAAGGCCGAGCAAGGCTCCCATCCCGGCACGCTGGCACTCCCTCTCTCCCGGGTAAAGGATGGCTTTCGAGAGAAGCCTTTTCAGAAGGCTTTCGTCGGCGGCGTTCCAGACAACGAACTTGGCCTGCTCCTGGAGCATCCGGGGCTTCTTGTTCGCCGCGAACCAGGCGTAAAGGGAGCGGATGGTGCGGTTTCCCTGCTCGGGCTTGATGTCGAAAATCCATCCGAAGTTGGAAAAGGCCGGGACGAAGTCGTCCAGGAAGAGGAGTCTGGCACCCCCGTCAAGGGAGATGTCCTGGAGTTCGCTTCGGGAGAGGGTGGCGATCTCCCGTGTGTCCCCGCAAAGCCGCTCAAGGGTCGGGTCGTGCGCCAGGACGATGTGACCGTCCCGGCTGCTCCGAAGGTCAGTCTCCAGGACGGAGAATCCACGGGCCACGGCTTCCTGAAATGCCTGCAGCGTGTTTTCCACGCTGTTTTGCTTGTAGCCCCGGTGGCTGATCCACACGGGCGTCCAGGATGAGGTCATGGTTTTCCCGCTTGAGGAAGGAACGGATTCAAGGCCCGATAAGAACCTTTAAGACCTTGTCAAGGGTCTTTGGGTTTATGGATGCTGCCTGGTGCATCACCAGCTTCGGGATGACCTGCCACTGGAAATCCAGCGCATGAGCGGTTCCCACCCCCGGAAGCGTGGCGGTTTCCCTGGGCGCGATCAGGTCGCGTTCATGATAGATGTAGTGAAGGTCAAAGGGGATCCGTTCCGGCAGGGCCATCTCCCGGATGCGGGTCACCACCTCCCCGGATTTGTCCATTTCCTCCAGGGTCTTTTTCATGAAGCCCGGCATCAGGACCCTCAGCGACTTGAGCAGGCCCGGCGCGCCCAGGACCGGTGCACAGACCAGCACCATTTTTCGAACCTTTTCGCAGAAATCAGGGCTCAGGGAAGCACCGTAGAGGGCTGCGTTGCCCCCGTAGCTGACCCCGAGGACATCAAAGGATTCGAGCCGGGAAGACGTGTCCAGGAGGCTCTCGGCGAACTTGGTGACCGGATCCCACACCAGGGGTGAGTTGCGAACAACGTGGATCTTGAATCCAAACCACTTCAAGGCCAGGAACCAGGGTGCAAATACAGGGGTCGGCGCCCCGAGACCACCCAGAAAGAGCAGGTCTTTCTTGCCCATGAGGTGAGTTCTCCTCTGCAGCGGACGCCCCTCGAGGGGTTGCGTCTCTTCTCTTGCAGCTTCTGTTGTGGACGTATTTGGGTTTTTGGTTTCGATGCGTTTTTCCCTTTCCATGGTTCTTGATGAGTACGAGCGGTTTCAGCGGATCACGCGATCCGGTATTATATAACGAACAACCAAGGGGGAAGCAACCATGCTCCTGGACAGCGTTCCGGATTCTGGAAAGCGATTGCACCTGAAGGACCGTTTCTCCTTTGACTGCCACGAGGGGCTCGCGTGCTTCGGCAGGTGCTGCAGGAAACGCGATCTCCTCCTGACCCCGTACGATGTGTTGCGGCTGAAGAAGGCGAAGAATGTCCACTCGGATGTCTTTCTCCAGCAATATGCGCTCTATCGAGTCGATCCCTCCTCAGGCTTTCCCGTGCTCTCTCTCAAGATGAAAGAAAACGCAGAAAAGGACTGCCCCCTGGTTGGAAGTACCGGGTGTACCGTTTACAGCGATCGTCCCACTGCCTGCCGCCTCTACCCCCTGGCAAGGGCCTCGAGCTGGGATCAGGAGAAGGGAAAGCAGGAGGAATTCTTCTTTTTCATGGAGACCCCAGGATGCCTGGGCATCAGGGAGGAGCGGGTCCGGACCCTGGAAGACTGGCTCAGAGATCAGGGGCTTTCGCCCTACCTGGAGAGCAACCTCAGGATGCTCCGCCTCCTGTTCCACCCGGGCCGGGACCGGACGAAGTCCCTGGATGACAGCCAATTGCAGAAGGTCATCGTGGCCTGTTACAGCCTCGATGTGTTCCGCGATTTCCTTTTCGGCACGAAGATGCTCGATTCCCTGGATGTGGATGAAAAGACCCGGGCCGCGATCGAGCATGACGACGAAATGCTTCTTGATTTTGGTTATACCTACCTGGAGAAGACCCTCTTTCCCTAATCCAGCTTAGGGGTTACGTGGCGGAAGGGACCTTGAAGAGGCGGGCTGCGTTGTCGTAGAGCACCTTCCTGCGCAACATGGGATCGTGTTCCGTTGCCAGAAGAACCTTTGCAAGGGCGATGGACTGGTGATAGAAGGGCCAGTCCGTTCCGTACATGAGGCGATCCGTGTCCGCTTCCTGGAGAATTGTACGGACATTGGACAGGGACTGGCAGGACAGGTCCAGGTATACATTGGGGTATCGCTTGCAGTAATCCAGGGCCTGCTCCATCTGCAGGGCACCCGAGTGTCCCAGGATGAAAATTGCCTCAGGGGTCTCCTTGAGCGCTTTTTCGTAAAGAACCACCTGCGAACGTCTTCGTCCCGCCTTTGGCTCGATCCCTACAGGACCGCAGTGAAACAGGATGGGAAGATTCCGTTCGGCGCAGAGGCTGTACAGGCGCATAGCGCGCAGGTTGTCGGGCCGCACCATCTGGGTTGCCGGGTGGACCTTGATCCCCCGGGCTCCCAGGGCCAGCTGCTCGTCCAACTTGCCTTCCACGTTGGAGGCATAGGGATGCACGCTTCCAAAGAGGATGAACGCGTCGTTGCCCTTCAGGATGTTCAGTGTGTTTACGGCATTGGAAGAGAGAACCGGAAGGTCGATGGGGAGAAGGACCGACTGGGAGATGCCCGACTCTTCCATTTCCCGGAGGATGTTCGGAATGGTGTGGGTCCTCCGCATTCCGGACCCGGTGAAGGCCTTGAGGACCAGGTCGCGCTTCATGCGGCCAAGGTCCTTCGGGGGGAAGTTTTTGTTGAGGTAGACCTCGAAGTCGATCCTTCTGCCGTGCATGGACAGATAGTGCTCTGTGGGCTCATCTCCCTTGTGCAGGTCCACGCGCATGGGAACCAGGAATGCCAGCGCCAGATGGGTGTGCACATCGATGATCGGCCCCACCGAATCGTCGGCGAGCACCAGGCGGCCGTCCCTCTTTTCAAAATAGGGCAGCCTTGCCAGGTCCATCCCTTCTGCAAAGACTGTCTCTTCCACGGCTCCTCCCTGTGAGAGCGGGTTAGATTCGCAACTTGCATGAAGTCTTCCACTGCTCTCGCAACGAAGTTTCATGCTGTTTGCAGGTTGCAGCAGATGCCTGCAGGCGTGGAAACGGACAACAAAGGCGGCATCCACTTGATTGGATGAATGCTTAAAAACATGGCATGCGGGCCGGAGCACGTCAAGCCGTCCTTTTTGTTTTGGGTCCTTAAGGAATTGAAAAGGAACCACACGAAGGGCTACAAAAAGGAGAAAAGAAGTGGGTCCTGATATCCGTTGAATCATCAGGGAGGGTAGAAAAATGAAAAAGATCATGCTTGCTGTTTTCATCGGAATCCTTGCAGGGACCATGGCGGCTCCTGCCCATGCAATCCAATTTTTCGGGCCTCCGCCGGACCGCGCCCCTTCGGTCTTTGCTTACGGATTTCGAGGTTTTTGGATCGGCACCGCTCTCGGAAGCAGTGTGGGGTACCTGGCGGTGGGTGATGAGCACTGGGAAGGGGAGGAGTGGAAAACGCTCGGCATCAGCATGGGTGTGGGCGCCATTGTGGGTTCCATCGGCGGGCTGGGGATTGGTCTGTATGACTTGAGCCTGGACAAGCCCGGTGTGGGAAGCATCGTACTCAGGGACACCCTTTACGGAACAGGCCTGGGTGGTCTGGTGGGGGCCGTGGCCGGCGGATTGTTTGTGATCAAGAGCGATAACTGGGAAGACGTGGCCATGGGTAGCTCCATCGGCACCCTGGTGGGCGCCGCGGTGGGGATTGCCATGGGCTTCATCGAAGGGCCCAAGGTGGTGGAGATGTACTCAAAAGGCGATTCGGAGCAAGCGGTCACTTCCCGTGCTCCCACGTGGAACTTTTCGCTCCAGGTTCTGAAGGACAAGAACAGGCGTCCTGTCTACCTCCCGACGGTTTCTCGCCGATTCTGAAACAACGAAAGATGAGGAAAGGGAAAATGGAAAAAGCGGTACTTTTTGAAGTGGAGAGCGGGATCGCCCTGATTACCCTGAACCGTCCCGAGAGGCGGAATGCCATCAACCAGGAGCTCCTCGTTCATTTTTATCAATTCATTGACGAGGTGGCTGCAAATGATGACATCCGCGTCGCCATCGTTACCGGAAACGGGAAGTCCTTCTGTTCCGGGATCGACCTCCAGGCCATCCTCACGGAGAACCTCTTCGACCCCATGGAGGACGGCCGCCACTTCATGGACGTCATGGACGCCTGCACCAAGCCGGTGATCGGTGCCATCAACGGACACGCGATTACCGGCGGGTTCGAGATGGTCCTGAATTTCGATTTTCTCATCGCCTCGGAGCGGGCGAGCTTTACCGACACCCATACAAAGGTCGGTATTCATCCCGGGTGGGGGATGACGCAACTGCTTCAGGAAGCCGTGGGCAGGCGCATGGCCAAGCAGATGTCCATGACCGGCCAGCCGATCTCCGCTCAAAGAGCGATGGAATGCGGGCTCGTGAACGAGGTGGTTCCCTATGATGAACTCCTTCCCCGTGCGAAACAGGTGGCTCAAGAGATCTGTGCCGTGAACCAGGTCACCATGATGGCCATGAAAGAACTCATCGAATATCGAAGCAGCACCAGCCTGGAGGGAGCCCTTACCGAAGAGAGAAAAAGGTTCCTTGCGTACGTGGAAATGCTGAAGTCCGCACGTTGAGTAGTCACACGGCCCGACAAACAGACTTGATTTAGAATCAGAGACAGTGGAAGGGGCATGGACCCGGGAAGATGATCCCGGTTGTGGCCCTGTCCCCCTTTCCGTGGTTTGCCTGGTTGCCGAACAGGGAAGGATCAGGGATCCAGAGGGAGGAACCGTTGAGGGACAAGCCTGAAATCACGCTGCCCGTCTCCGGGATGAAGTGCGCCTCCTGTGTGAACCGGGTGGAAAAGGTCCTTGCAGGGATTCCCTCCGTGGTCTCCAGTTCGGTGAACTTGGCAACGGGCACGGCCACCCTGGAGGTTCGGCAGGGGAGTCTGCCCCTGCAGGAGTGTGTTCAGGCGGTTGAAGGGCTTGGGTTCGAGGTGGGCACGCGTCGTGTGGACCTGGCCGTGCAGGGCATGGGGTGTGCTTCCTGCGTGCAGAAGATTGAACAGGCCGTCATGGCCCTCCCTTTTGTTTCGGATGCAGAGGTCAACCTGGCCACCCACAGGGCCAGGGTTTCCTTCCTTCCCCGGGAAGCCGCCCTTGAAGAGATCGAGCAGGCGGTCCGGGGGGCGGGAAGCTACCAGGTGAAGGTGCTGGACGATTCCGGCGCCGGGGAACCGGATGCTTCCCACATGATGGAGGAAGAGCAGGCCAGGGAGATGAAGGCCTTCAGGCGGCGTTTCGTGGTGTCTCTCGCACTCTCCGCCGTGATCATGCTCCTCTCCATGGGCATGTCCCTTCCCCTGATCAAAGGGATTTCCCCTGATATCCGGAATCTCGTCCTCTTTGTTCTCACCTGCCCGGTCTTTTTCTGGGCGGGCGCCCCCTTTCACAGGGGCATGATCAACACGATCCGCCACCGGAGCGCGGACATGAACACCCTGGTGTCCGTGGGTACGTCCACGGCCTTTTTCTATTCAGCGGGAGTGACCCTCCTTTCCCTGGGATCGCTGGAAAAGGGAGTGGCGTCCTCCGTGTACTACGACACCGCCGCCATGATCATCACGCTGATCCTGCTGGGCAGGTTCCTTGAAGCCAGGGCAAAAGGCAACGTGCATCGCGCCCTCAGGTCCCTTGTTCGCCTTCAGCCCAACACGGCAAGGGTGATCCGGAACGACAGGGAAGAGGAGATCCCTGTGGAGAAGGTGCGGGTGGGAGATGTCCTCATCATCAGGCCCGGTGAAAAGATCCCTGTGGACGGGGTGGTGGAGCAGGGCCACAGCAGCGTGGACGAGTCCATGTTGACAGGGGAAAGCATGCCCGTGGACAAGGAACCGGGCAAGAGGGTGGTGGGGGCGACCGTGAACCAGAACGGAGCCCTGCAGGTTCGCGCGGAGAAGGTGGGTCGGGACACGGTTCTTGCCCAGATTCTTCGTGTCGTTCAGGAAGCCCAGGCCTCCAAGGCCCCGCTGCAGAGGCTTGCCGACAGGGTGGCCGGGGTGTTTGTTCCCGCGGTGTTTGTTGTTGCAGGGTTCACGTTCCTTACCTGGTGGATCGCGGGCCCCGAGCCTGCTCACGTTCAGGCCATGCTCCACGCCATTGCCGTACTGATCATCGCGTGTCCCTGTGCCCTGGGCCTGGCAACGCCCACCGCCGTCATGGTGGGCACAGGGAGGGGGGCCGAATCCGGGATCCTGATCAAGAACGCCGAGGCACTGGAGATGGCGGGCAGGATCCAGAGCGTGGTGCTGGACAAGACCGGAACCCTCACCACGGGAAGGCTCAGGGTCTCTGAGATCGTGCCTGCGGCCGGGCTCTCCGTACACGACGTTCTCCTGTTTGCAGGATCCGTGGAAAAGGCGTCCGAGCATCCCGTGGGAAAAGCCATCGTAAGGAGGGCAGAGGAGGACGCCTTGACCTTTCTCCCTGTGGAGCGCTTCGAAGCGCTTCCCGGAAAAGGCGTGCGCGCCGTGGTGGAGGAAAGGCAGGTGTTGCTGGGCAACCTTGCCCTGATGGAGGCCTCCGGGGTTGACGTGGAGAAATGGAAGGCGCGGGCGGACGCCCTCAGCGAAAAGGGACAGACCGTCATGTTCCTGGCCCTGGACGGGAAGGTGTCGGGCCTGCTCTCTGTCTCCGACACCTTGAAGGAGGGCGCCGGCAGGGTGGTGGCCGAGTTGAAGTCCCTGGGACTGCAGGTGGGCATGCTCACCGGTGACAATGCGCGAACCGCTTCCGCCGTTGCAGCGGAACTCCACTTGGACCCGGTCATGGCAGAGGTTCTGCCCCAGGAGAAGAGCGCGCAGATCCGCCGTGTGCAGGAGAAGGGGTTGCGGGTCGCCATGGTGGGCGACGGCATCAACGATGCCCCGGCCCTTGTGCAGGCCGACCTGGGCGTTGCCATGGGATCGGGAACGGACATCGCCATGGAGAGCTCGGACATCACCCTCGTGGGATCCTCCCTCGAGGGCATCCCCCGGGCGATTCGGCTCTCCAGGCAAACCATCGCAACGATTCGACAGAACCTGTTCTGGGCCTTCTTCTATAATGTTCTGGGCATCCCCATTGCGGCGGGTGTGCTCGAACCCTGTTGCGGCATCGGGCTGAAACCGGTTTTTGCAGCGGCAGCCATGGCCTTCAGCTCTGTTTCCGTGGTGACCAACAGCCTTCGGTTGAGAAAGGCGAAGATCTAGCCCAGGGCTATGCGGCCAGCCTCATCACATCCTGGATCGTCACGTAGACCAGCAGGCCCATGAGAACGACCCATCCGGCCAGGTGGAGGGGCACGTTCAGTTTCATCAGCCTGGGATGGATCTTCTCCAGGATGCAGAGAAGGATCTTGCCCCCGTCCAGGACCGGGAAAGGGAACAGGTTGATCACCGCGAGGTTGATGCTCAGGAAGATGGAGAAGCGGCACATCCTCATCAAGTCCTGTCCCACGAGGGTGCCGCCCTGTGCAATGATGCCCACCACACCGGATAGCTGATCCGGCTGGGTCAAAAGAACAGGGAGGCTTGCGAGGATCTGCCCGAGC
>CAZSUQ010000068.1:0-12514 GCA_964609935.1 uncultured Thermodesulfobacteriota bacterium
GTGGGGCACAGATCGATCGTCGATACCAGGTTATCGCTCTTGCCACCGGCAGGGCCGACGAATACACGGTCCAGAGCATGATCATTTCCAAGGTCCTGCGCTTTGCCGGAGACATGGGGATTCTTGAGAAGCTTTTCGAAAAAAACGGTGAGAAGGGGAGGAACAAAAGAAAAGGAGACCGCCCATGAAACCGCTACGTTTTGTTTTCTTCATTTCGTTCTTCATCGCTGCGGCAGGATTCTCGCAGGCCGAGGCCGGGGAACACACACGGATCGGGGCTGTAGCAGGCGGCAACCCCGCGGGCGACATCCCCCCCTTTGAGGGGGCCAAGGGGCTCACATGTCCGTCCAGTTACGAAAAAGGGGACTACCTTCCAAGCCCGTTCAAGGGGGAGAAGCCCCTGTTCCGCATCGACCACACCAACGTAGACCAGTACAAGGACAGGCTCTCCCCCGGCCAGGTGGCACGGCTGAAAAAGAACACGTTCTATGGCATGAAGGTCTACCCCACGCACCGGATCTTCGAGCACCCTGAGAAATACGATCAGGCCTCGGAAAAGAATCTGAAGACCTGCCGCCTGGATGAAAAGGGCGTGCTCCGCGGGTTCAACGGCGGCATCCCCTTCCCCTTCCCGAAGAACGGCCTGGAGGCCATCTGGAACGTGAAGAAGCCCTGGGCCGGAGACGACCTCATCACGGACGACTGCCGCAGGGTCGTGAGCCCGTCGGGCAGGATCCGGAAGATGAGATTTACCGTGAAGATCATGGCCTTTGACGAGACCCGGCTGGGCAGCAAGGTCCCGAACCCGGATGGGGCAACGATGAAGATTCTCACCTGCTACACGTATCCCGCGGATCGGGAGGGGGAAGCATCCCTGAGCGTTGCCTACATAGACGACAACAGGGAGCAGGACGTCTGGGCCTACATCCCCACCCTGAACCGTGTGCGCCGGGCCCCGACCCTCCAGGGAGGGACCATGATAGACGGCGAGTGGACAGCGGACGAGGTAGGCTTTGATTTCCGCGATACGGCATCGGACTGGAACTGGAAGCTGGTGGGCAGGAAGGAGATGTACGTCCCAGCCAACAACTATGAGATGTGGCAGGTGAACGTCAGCGACGAGGAGGAATGCCTGCCCGGAGACATCAATCCCGAGCGCCTCCGTTATGAGCTGCACCGTGTGTGGGTGATCGAGGGCACGCCCAAGGAGGGGCACAGCCACCCCTACAGTAAGCGCGTGGCCTACTACGACGAAGATTTCTGGTCACCGGTGGTGGCGGACCGCTACGACAAGCGGGGAAATCTCTGGCGAATGGCCGAGTACTACCAGTGCTACAACTACTGCACAAAGCAGCGGTACGTCATCGGCTACGTATACCTCAACCTGGAATCCGGCCGCTACGATGTCTTTGGCGGATGCAGGACAGAGGAGACCAAGACCAACGCCACGGACCTCGGGCTGAATGAAAAGGAGTTCACGATCCAGTCCCTGAGAAGACTGGGACGCTAGCCCGCATGTTGCATGAAACTTCGTGACGAGAGCGGGGGAAACACGGATGTTGAGAAAGATCTTGAAAAACCGCATCGAATTCTATCCCTACTTTTCGATTACCCTTTTCTGGTTCCTTGGCTCTTTTTTGAGCTCGTTCCAGGTGCAGAACCGGCCGGGAATCGTTCTCCTGGGCGTGGTGACCCTTCCCTCCATCGCTCTGATTACCGTCGCCGCTGTCCGCACCTACAGGGAACTTCCCTGACGGAGCCGCGGGGATGCTCGCCTGAACCGAAGGGCGCAGCAAGTCGAGACATCACGGCCGGGGATTTCGAAAAGCGTGTGCCAGCCGGCACAGGGTATGAGGCTTTCACCTGCGATAAGCGTAAGCATGGAACCATCGGGCTATCGGGAGGAGGTGGGCTTGAAGGAATCGGAAGGGAGGGGAGACAGGATCGGAAGCGTGCTCCTGTGCAGCCCTGGGAATGGAGGAGGCAGCACAGGAGCTATGCGTAGAAGACTTCTCTAGATTACGCGCACGTCACTGGCAGCGGGTCCTTTTTGTCCCTGCGTTACCACGAATTCCACGCGGTCACCTTCATTCAGCGTGCGGAACCCTTCTGCATTGATGGCGGAGTGATGTACAAAAACATCATTGCCTGATTCGCGAGTGATAAATCCGTATCCTTTGCTTTCGTTGAACCACTTAACGGTTCCTGTTTCTTTTTCCATCTTAAGAGAACCTCCTGTTCGTGATGGATCGTTTGCTCTGGCAGTTCCGCTTTGTTCCCACATAAAAAAACCGCCCAGACAGGTAAATCTGAGCGGTGCAATTACGCCTTCAAAAACAGAACTTACCGTACTAGAAAGAATATTATATATCCACTCCTCTGTTCCTGTCAAGAACCAATCACTGGTTCCCGCCCTTGCCGGGACCCGAGCAAACCCTGAGAAAGAGGTTTTTTGAAGCCGGGACAGGACAACTTTCCGGGCCCGGATCATTCGAATCCGCATATGGGATGAAGCTTCGTGGCGAGAGCGCTGGAAAAAGGATTTCCGTATGTCCTGTTTCCTGATACGATTCCAAGGGTCCGGGGCTCTTTCCTTCGAGTTTCGAGTGTTTGAGATAAAAAAGAGCGCTTTGCGTACGTGGAGGCGAGCATGGACACCATCGTCTTCAGTGACTACACGGTTCAGGACATCCTCCTCCCTGTCCTTGTGGCGGCCATCTTTCTCTTCGTCATCTCGAAATTGACCCAACGCATTCTCAGGGGGAAGAAGCCCGAGGAAGAGCATATCCAGCCTGCGCAATGCCCCCATTGTGGCTGGGAGGGACGCGTGAGCCGGTACGCCGGACGTTGTCCGAGCTGTAACGAGCCGCTGGGAGAAAGAAAAGCGACACCCTACTCGCGGAAGGACCGCCGTGGGGATGCCTAGCCTGCATATTGCATGAAATTTCGTTGTGAGAATGGCGGAAGGCTGCAACAAAGAGAGCTTCATGCTTCAAAAGAGTGGACGATTCCCGCAATTTGTCTGTCCACCACCAGCCATGCTTCCTCTACGGTCAGCTGTTGAAGACAGAGACCGCTTTCCTTCGGATCACACGGCTCTTCCGTACACGCGTTGCTCTTGCAGGGCCTGTGGGTGGAAACGCAGCCGTGCCCATCGCCCGGAGGGCTCCAGACAGCAGGGTCCGAGGGTCCGAAGAACGTGAAGGTGGGGGTTCCTGCGGCTGCCGCGATATGAACGGCGGCCGTATCGATGCTGATCAGAAGAGAGCACGCCTGCAGGAGCGCGGGCAATTCTCCAAGAGAGGTCTTTCCGGCAAGGTCATGGACCGGGACCCCGCATTTTTCCATCAGCTGTTTCGCGGACGGCCGGTCTTCCGGTGCGCACGTCATCAGCAGGGCGCAATCATGTTTCTCATGAATCCGCTCCGCCAGCAACACCCAGGAATCCATGGGCCACTCTTTGAGTTTCCTCCTGCAGAACGGGTGGAAAGCGATCAGGGGCTTTTCCAGCGGCACGCCTTCATCCGCCAGGAGATTCCTCACCTTCTCCAGCTTTGAAGGGGCTACGTTCAACGTTGGGACCCTGTCCTGGATTCGGAGCCCAAGAGGCTCCACCACGCGGAGATTCTGCTCGCCTGCATAGATCCCGTCCCACTCCCCGGGTTGGAGAAGGTGTGTGAACATCCGGTTCATCCAGTTCCGCTTCGGACGGGGATCGAAGTGGCCGGCCCGGATGGGGGCCCTCGACATCCAGGCAAGAAACGAACCCCGGGACCCCGGGCGGATGTCAACGGCATAATCGAAACGGTAGTGGCGAAGTTCCTTGAA
This sequence comes from uncultured Thermodesulfobacteriota bacterium, assembly GCA_964609935.1. Classification (GTDB taxonomy): domain Bacteria; phylum Desulfobacterota; class DSWW01; order DSWW01; family DSWW01; genus CAYTRL01. Next base: position 3,829 of record CAZSUQ010000068.1, read on the forward strand.
AAAGTTGCGCTGGTATCGGATTTGCTCCCAGGGGGAACGCTTCTTTTTGTCCACCGAGATGATGCCGTCCACCCAGGGGCAGTCCTCCACGATCTCCCGGGCCACCTCTCTCACGGCGAGGATGAGTCTCCCGCCGGGAGCGTTCTCTTTCAGGGCCTGCACGACAGGGAGGCTCACAACGAGATCGCCGATATGGCCGAGCTGGATCATGAGAATGGTGTCGTCCGGTTCCAGGCGTGCAGGTTCATTGATCCGCGGTTTCATGTGGGGTCGAGCCTCTTGGTGGCAGGGACGAACATCCCTTGATATCATCCAGGCGTTTCTCATTCAAGATGTTTGGGTTAGCCTTTGGATGCAGGATGCCGGTGCGCGGTCACGGGGTTTCCCTGCCACGGGAAAGGAGTCCGGTGATTCATGGTGCAAGGGTGGATCGGTTGTGTCCCTGTTCGCGAAGGGTGTGCTCAGGGCTGGCTGCGCCGGCGGGTCTCTGGGAACTCAGCGTTCAGAGAGGTAGTAGTCCCTGATCTTGGTTTCGATGTCGGCGATCAACTTGTAGGCAATGACATCGGCATTTCGAAACTTCCAGATCTCGCCCTCCCTGGTTCCTCTGATCTCACGCTTCTTTGCCAGTTCATTGACGTCATCCGGGCTGCACTTGAGCAGGTGGGCGACATCTCCCGAAGTCAGGAAGGTGGCGGCTTTATCCATGGATTTTCCTCCGCCTTCATAAAAGTGTATCAATCAAACTCATGTTACATTGTTTAGCACAGTTGTGGCCCAATAGCAAGGAATTTTTTTTTCGACGCCCTGGGTCCGATGCTGAAATCCGGGAGTTTTCAAACAAAAAAGGTGGATACCGCCCCTCTCGTCACTTCCCTTCATACACCCGCTGCCGGGATTTCGCTGCCGAAACAAGGACGCCCACGTGCTCGTCCACATAGTCGTAGATTCGGGCCTTCTCCTTGCCCGGTGCCGGCCTCAGGACCCGGCCGAGGTACTGAAGCAGCCGACCGTCGAACTTGATGGGTGTTGCCAGGAACAGGGTGGACAGCTCCCTGCAGTCAAACCCCTCGCCGATGAGCTGCCCGGTTGCCACCAGCACCTTCACCCTTCCCTCGTTCACCGCCTCCACGATCTGCTGGCGCTGCTCGCTCCCCACATCCCCGGTCAAGAGCTCGAAGGAGACGTTTTCCTTTGCCAGAAGCCTGCAAAGGACTTCACAGTGAGCCTTCCGGTGTGTCAGGACCAGGCACACACCCTCTCCACGGGCCGCCTCCCCGACAACATCCCGGGCAATGAGCCTGTTCCGGGCTCCATCCTCGGTCAACGCGGAGAGCATCCGGGGATACTCGGTCACAGGGTCCAGGGATGTATGGAAGTCCGTTTTTCGAACCACGATCTCCGCGGGGAGCACATCGCCCGTTTCGAGAAGCTCTGCCTTGTCGATCCTGTGAACCACGTCACCGAGATGCCAGAAGATGAGCCTTGAGAGATTGTCCCTTCGCCATGGGGTGGCGGAAAGGCCCAGCATGTACCTGCTCGAAAAGGTGGTGACCGCCTCGGAAAAGGTTCTCGAAGGAATCCTGTGGCACTCATCCACGATGAGGTGACCGATGTTCGGTGCAACATCATCGGCACACTTGTACAGGCTCTGCACAAGGGCGACCGTAACCTTCTTCCCCGGCCTCTTCTTCCCCCCGCCGATCCAGCCCACATCCGGATCGTCCACATCCAGGAAGGTTCGGATTCGGTCCAGCCACTGCTCCATCAACTCCCGTGTATGAACAACGATCAGGGCGGGTTGTTTTCGTTTTGCAATCAACCAGAGACCCATCACCGTCTTGCCTGACCCGGTGGGCGCCACGAGCGTTCCGAAATCCCTGAATGCCGCAGCCTGAACGGCTTCCTCCTGAAAGGGTCGCAGGCGTCCACGGAAGGGGATGTCCGTGTCGGGGAGTTGGGTGCGACGATCCACGACCTCGTACGGAATGTTGTACCGCTTGCAGAGGGAGAGCAGTTGCCGAATGCCGCCCCGTGGAACAAAAAGGCTGTCTTTGAACCTTCCGTAGAAGGTCAGCACCTTGGGCGTCTTTCCCACCCAGCGGCCGAGTCGTTTCTTCTCGTGCCATTCCGGGTTTGAAAAGGTGTACTGGTTGATGAGCTTTTCCTTCAGCCAGTCGGGCGCCTCATCGATTCGAATCTCGCTGGTGACGGCGATCTTCATTCCATCCTTTCCTCTGTGTTCCTCCGGAAGACCATGCTTGACCAGGACAAGGGTTCCAGAGGAAGGAATGCCTTCGGAAGGCGCTCCCGCTTCCCGATGACGAGGTACCCACCCGGGCGCAGGGCGCCCACGACCCTCTGGAGGCAGGGTATCTGCCGCTCCCTGTCCAGATAGGTGAGGATGCTGTTGCGCAGGAAGATGAGGTGGAATCCCGTCCCGGGAGGATCCTCCTCCTCTAGATGCTGAACCCTCCACTGAATCCCTTCCCTCAGGGATGCAAGGGCCGTGCAGGATCCATCGGGATTCAGGGAAAAGCAGGTCTGGTGAACATCCTCCGGCAAATCCCTGAGGCTGCTCCTGGAATACGTGCCCCTGTACGCCCGCTCGAGATGGCGGGGGTTGAGGTCGGTTGCACAAAGCTCAAGTTCCGGTACGTGTTCATGCCGGTTGCGCAACCGCTGCCAGAGGATCTTGAAGCTCAGAGCCTCTTCCCCGCAGGCACAACCCGCACACCAAACCTTGAAGAGATGCCTCTCCCTGCAGGCCACCTCGGGCAGGAGTTCCCCCATGAGCAGTTCCCACAGCCTCGGGTCACGAAAAAAACGGCTTATGGGAACGGTCATCAACCGTTCACACTGGACCTGGAGTTCTTTGTCCTGCTCGAGCCTGTCCAGGTACCTGTCCATGTTCCGGCAATCCAACTGCTCCATGTGGCCGGTGATGCGCTTCTTCACCCCCTTCCGAACCTTTCGGTAGCCATCCCAGCGGAACCCGAACCGGCGGAGCAGTTTTCGAAATTGCGGATCGTCCATGTGCCCTTCGTTAAGAAACGTTCGCCGAAGCACGTAAGGATCCGACATCTACGCTTTTCCGTAGATCTTTGCCGAAGGGAGAACAAAAAAGTCCTTTATTGGGTTCCGGGGGCCGAAGGATGGCCAGATGCAAGGTCGAAGCGAAGCGGAGATTGCGAGGAGCCGAAGGCGACGCGGCACCCCCCCCGGTGCAGAGAGCTTCTGTACTGGGGATCCCTTCGCTTTCGCTCGGGGCAGACTCTGCAGACGGCCGTCATGCGGCCCCCGGATTAGGAGGCTCGCTTTCGGGTGGGGAATTGATACATGTGCTTGCCGTTCTTTTTTCTGATGATCGCCGCGGAAAAGGGCCGGCCCCGCTTCGAGATGAATCCCTCCAGAGTCTCTGTCTTCCCATTGGAAACATAATCGGTTGCCTCCTCCCGGCTGACCGATCTGCCGAGCAGCACCCGCGGAAGCATGAAGCCGCATCCCGATTCCGATTCGTCCACCCTGCACGCATAAGCATGCTCGAATGTCAGGACCTTCCCTTTCTGGCACATGGGGCAGGTCGCAAGGGATTCGGGGTCTGTCACCTCCCCGGTCTGCACGGCACCGGCGCCCGCCTCATCTCCCCTGGGAGGGAATTCCCATTCGATCCCCCCCTTCGGGTTGAGCACAAGAGATGCCCTGAAGGGTCTTCCGCGTTTGGATATAAATCCGCCGAGCACATCGGTCCTTCCTTCTGTGATGAAGGCCCGGGCTTCTTCCCGTTTCATCTCTCTCCTGCAGAGCTCGGCTGGAAACTTGAAGGTGCAACCGTTCTCCGCCCGTGAACAGCGATAACCCAGGGACGACTGAAAGACCTCCCCTTCCTTGCAGACAGGACAGGGGGCCAGGGCTTCGGGGTTTTCCGGTGCACCCTCCCCTTCCTGCTCCTCCCTCCCTGCAAGCTGAACATGGACCTGGCCTTCCGGGTCGAGTTGCAGGTAGGCCGAGTAGGGCCTTCCATCCCGCCTAAAGAAACCGGTCAGGGGGGGTGTCTTTCCCTGCTCCAGCAGTATCTCCACCGTCTCCCGGTCCAAGTATCTTCCCTGTTTCTCCTTCCAGAGCAGGAAGGAGCAGGCCTTTTCAGCTTCTCCCTGGCACTTGTACAGGAGGGCTTCCTCGATGACCTGTCGCTGTTTGCATGTCGGGCAGGCGCCCAGGGGCGGTTCATCCTTGTAGAGGTCTCCGAACTCAAAGGCCTTGGCCCTTTCCACGATCTGGCTCGTATACTCCTTGATCTCGCTGGTGAAGGCATCGCGGGAGCGTTCACCCCGTTCGAGCTGGCGCAGGTGCTGTTCGAGCTCACCGGTCAAGGCCGCCGACGCAAGGCGATCCACGTGGATCCTCCGCAGGATGTCGATGAGCCGAATCCCCTTCGGCGCCGCGGCCAGGGATTTGCCCACGCGTTTCACATACGCCCTGCCGATCAGGTTCTCGATGATCTCGGCTCTCGTGGCGGGCGTACCCAGGCCCTTGTCGCGCATCAGGTCCGAAAGCTCCTCGTCATCGATGCTCTTGCCCGCGTTCTCCATGAGCTTGAGCAACCCGGCTTCACTGATCCTTTGCGGAGGCTTGACCTCCTCTTCCACCACCTCCGCTTCAACCGTCTGCACCCCAACGTTTTCACCGGCAAGGGGCGGGAGCTTTTCTTCGCCTTCCGCCTTTTTTTCGTAGACCTGTTGCCAGCCGGGCTTTTTGAGCACACGTGCGCGGGTTCGGAATTGCTCTTCCTCCACGGTCGTAATGCGCTCCACGTTTTCCCACAGGGCCGGCGGGAAAAAGGCGGCGAGGAACCGCCGCACCACGAGATCGTACACACGGCCCGCATCCTGCCCGACCTTCTTCGCCTCCATCTCGGTGGGCATGATGGCGAAGTGGTCGCTCACACCCTTGTCGTTGAAAACACGGGAGCGGTTCTGGATCCCCTCCTGGAGCAAGGTGCTTGCAGCATCTGCATAGTCCCCTGTACCGGCAAGGGCGGAAAGGACCTGCTGGACCTTGGGCTCGTAGTCGCTCGGAAGGCAGCGGGAGTCCGTACGCGGGTAGGTGATGAGCTTGTGCTTTTCATAGAGTTGCTGGGCGGCCTGCAGCGTTCGCTTCGCCGAATACCCCAGCCGGCGGTGCGCTTCCCTCTGCAGGGACGTCAGGTCAAAGGGTGCAGGGGCCTTCTCCTTTGAAGGTTTTCGTTCCTCACGGGCATTCCCCGTCTTCCCTGTAACCTTTTCGAGAAGCGCCTGTGCTTCCTTGGGATCCATGATCCAGTCATCCCGAACCTCCTCCTCCCCTTCCGCCTTCTTCCTGTCCTTCCGGAACCACCAGCCTTCGTAGGAATGGTCCGGCGCGGAAAACACGGCCTTCAATCGCCAGTACGGTTTGCTCCGGTGAACAAGGATCTGCAATTCACGGTCCACCAGCAGCGCAAGGGTGGGTGTTTGAACCCGCCCTGCGGACCAGGGCACACGTTCTTTCCGGGTTTGAAGACGCTTGGTGAGCGCTCGAGTTGCATTGATACCGATCAGCCAGTCGCTTTCAGCCCTGCACTCTGCCGCGCTGCCAAGCCCCTCGTATTTCTTCCCCGGCTGAAGAGCTTCGAATCCGGTGAGAATGGCCTGCGGCGTCATGGACTGGAGCCAGAGACGGCGCACCGGCTTCTCATTGGCCAGGTACTGGCAGATTTCCCGGAAGATGAGTTCCCCTTCCCGACCCGCGTCGCAGGCGTTGATCACCGCGGCAACGTCGGAACGGTTGAGGAGCTTTTTGATCAGGCTCAACCGGGATTTCTGGCCGCTTTTGGGCTTCAGGGAAAAAGGATCCGGAAAGATGGGAAGGTCCGCCAGGCGCCACCTTTTGTACACGGGGTCGATCTCTTCGGGGTTGATGAATTCCAGGAGGTGGCCGATCGCCCAGCTGACCAGGTAGCGCTCGCCTTCGAAATAGCCGTCGTGGGTTTCAAAGGACTTCTTGCCGCCAAGGGCTGAAATGATGTCACGGGCTACGCTCGGCTTTTCGGTGAGAACAAGCTCTTTCCCGCCGTCTGAAGCGCTTGGAGATTCCCCGCTTTTCTTTTTCTTCTTTTTGCTTTCTTTTGCCATAAAAAGTAAGGACGGGATGCCGGGCCTGCGGTTGGAACTAGGACTCGTCCTGAAACCTTTTGGCCCAGGTTTCCCGATTCTTCCTCAAGATATGATCCGTTGATTTGTAACCGGCCGTGTAACCCTTCACTGCAGCCAGTACCCGAAGTTTAACCTCCAGCGGTGCACGTTTATCGATGGCAACGGTCCAATCCGGCGGACCCGACAGGATCTGGAATTCCAGCTCTTCGAGTTTGTCCAACTCTTCCATGATTTCTTCTTCGATTCGATCGACGCCCCTCGTTGTGTTGCCGGACTTCACAAGACGCAGGTGCGTTTTTCGTTTCCCCTTTTCCATGTTCCTTCTGCCTTCTTCTCAAAAGGGCGGGTCGATAGATCTTGTCCGATAAGAATGAACCAGGAAAACGTCGCAGTCATTATATCGGGAACGTTCCCTCCAAATCTATCCTCTATGAAGATACACAAGATCACCATGAAATCAAAGTGTGCGGTTGCAGGTTCTTGTGACCATGTTTTTACGGGTCGGTCCGCCTCATTTTTTCATCAAGAAAGAACAGAAAAAACTTTTCAAGGAACGCTTGGAATGAAAACAAATTTTGTGCTATAGTCTACAATGCTCTGATCGAATCTTCGTTTAAATGGATAAAACCAGACATCTTGTCTGTAGGGAGGAATGATATGGGATTGGTCAGGACCATGGGCAAGTTCTGCTTTGTTCAGTGCGACTGGAGCGGCTGCAACAAGAAAATGGAAAACAACGACGAAAAGATGCTTGTCTCCCTTGCAAAATCATGTGGATGGCTCAACAAGGGCGAACAATGGCTTTGCCCGGACTGCAAGGAAAAATCCCAGAAGGGAAAAAAGAAATAGCCGGATTGCCTCCCGGCTCAACGTCTTTGCGGGAATCAAACCTCTCCCCCCGGAACCAACGCACACCCTCTTACGAGCCCCCCCAAACCGATGTTCTGTAGTTGAGAACGACTGCACGCCTTGCCCGGTTCAAGAATCTTTTGCGCCTCTTTCTCATACAAGTTCCAGCCAGCTGAACCAGATGGGATGGCTGCTCTTGTACCACTCCAGGATTTTTCTCAGCAATTTCTGCTCGTCCCTCGAGATGATGTCCACGGGAATCTTGTCGAACCGGACCCGGATCCCGTTTTCGCCGAAATGCTCCAGTGCAGAGGAAGCAAGGGTCTGCAGCTCGTTGCGGATTCTTCCGGAATCCGAAATCTTCACCGCACGGGAGTAGAAGTCCTCCCCTCGAAGGAAGCGGTTCAGAAGGGGGTTGAACACCAGACGGCTCTCCTCGAACGACTCCTCGAGCTTCAGCTTAAAGGTCGCGCGCTTGTCTCCGCTTTGCGTGGACAGGCGTGCGGTAACTTCGTAGGCATTGTCGGAGATCTTCTTCACCCCCGAGGCCCCGGAGTAGGGATCATCCAGCATGTACCCGATAATGGCCATCACGCTCCATTTCTTCTCAGGGAAGAAGTCGTCCGCTGAAACGATTCTCTTCTTCAACGGGATGCCGGCGTTCCTGGCCTGAAGGATGTCATCCCGGTATCGCGCAACCGTCTGCTCGTCCAGCTCCTTTCCAAAAAGGGCACCCAGCTTTTCTGCAAAATCCTCTTCATCCGGGTCCAGATGCATGATGGCCGGTTCCTTGTCATGGCTGAGTTTGAACGAGGAGGAGAAGATGGCCATGGACGCGTCCAGGTTGAAGACCGGGGACAGGCTGGCAGCCTGAATGGCCTCTGCGCTCGCGGCGTATCCGTCCACGAGAAACAGGTGCATCTCCCCCTGCTTGTCTCTCCAGGTTCCCACGCGGAAGGTGGGGGCATAGGTGCCCGATTCGGTGAAAGCCTCGAAACCGTTTGCCATCTCCCAGCCTTCGTCAATGAGGTGAACACCGAGCGACTCCCACTGTTCCCACAGGCCGCCGATCCGTGGTTCGCGCCCTTTCCCGCGCAGGGTCCAGACGTGGATGTTTTCTGCCCGGATACCGGGGTAGGTGAGGTGGATGGCGTGGAGCACCTTTTCGCGAGGGGTGAAGAAGTCGATGAGAAGGGATTCCTTCTCCGCTTTCTCCACGATCTGACGGGGCAGGAGAAGGTTGCCGATGTATCCCTCGTACTGGTCCGCAATGGCCAGGGGTTGATCGAACATGTGAAGCACGGTCATGGGCCCCGTGGCGGCACCCTTTGCAAACCGGGAGGTGTTCTCCAGGGTGTCGATGGCCGCTCCCCATATGCGGATTCCCCTGTGCGTGATGTCATGGTGAAACTCATCCCAACCGTAACCCTTTCTGTTGATCATCTTCTGCACGCACCGGTCCAGGTATTTTGCCACCTGGGGCCTGGCATAAATCCTTCCGAATCCCAGAAGGGGGTTTGCACCCATCTCCAGGGTTTCACCGGCCTTGGGCATGAGGCCCTCGCCCAGGCAGACCATGATGGCGTGATTCTCGGGCAGGGAGCGTGAGAGGTACCAGAGGCTTTCGCTCATGGCATAGGCGGAAATGGCATCCGCATCCTTCT
>CAZSUQ010000069.1:0-12486 GCA_964609935.1 uncultured Thermodesulfobacteriota bacterium
CGCGAGCAGGCGGTATCGGGCTTCGGACTCTCGCAGGGACTCCTGTGCTTTCTTGCGGTCTGATATATCTCGCACGACACCCAGTACGTGAATCCCCACTCCCAAATCAACAAGACTGAGATTGACCTCTGCGTCGAAGACCGTTCCGTCGAGACGAGCGTGGCTCCATTCGAAAGAGGCTGGGGGCCCGTTCAGCACCCGCTGAATCTTCGACGCTCCTTCGGTCGTTGAAGGCCGCCCGTTCGCCTGAACAGCGGGAGAGAAATCAATAGGCGTCTTTCCAACGATCTGTTGGGGTGTGGCCCCAAACATCTGAAGAGCACGCCGATTGCAGTCTTTGAAGAAAAGTCCTCCGTCATGCACCTCTGCCAGAAAAACGGCATCACCAGCAGCCTCGAACAAGGTCCTGTACTTGGTTTTGTTCAGGAGTACCTCTTCTTCAGCCCTCAACGTTTGTATGGCATTGCTGGTCGCATTCGCAATGGTTTCGAGAAGGATCTCTTCTTCAGGGCCCAGCTCATGCTTGCTGAAGAGCGCCAGAACGCCGATGGGTTCCCCTGCTGAAGTGATGAGCCGATACCCTGCAAACGATACCAGGCCCTGTTCCTCGGCCCAGTCATGATGGTGGACGCGCGGGTCGCGTGTAACATCGTTGGTGATGAATCTCGATTCTTTCCCAGCCGCCACTCGCCCGATCTTGTAGCAGCCGAAGGGAACACGCCGGTGTACCTTGCCGTTTATGTGAGTGTAACGTCCCGAACTTGCCATGAGATGAAGGCAACGGTCCCGGTGCCGACAAACATGAGGGCCCTCCTTGACGACGGCGTGCATGCATCCGGTTTCACAACGGTCTCCCGGCATGGCAAGCCAGATACGCGCAAAATCAGCGTCGAAGATCTCAATGACGCCATCGGTAATCTGTTCGAGCTTTTCGTCTCGTCTTCCTTTCCGGAGGAGAGCCTCTTTCAACCGATTCAGCCTTTCAATGCGTTCCCGAGAGAGGCTGCGTTTGTCTGCGTTCCTCACAATACCGATGAAAGCTCTGGGTTTCCCGTCCTCATCGGCGATCAACGAAACTCGTACTTCTCCACGGAAAGGGGCTCCATTCATTCCCAGAAACGTGTATTCATAATCGGCTGCCTTCCCGGTTCGTAAAATTCTCCTCATATCGTCAAGAGCACGTTGTCTGTCTTTTTCTGCGAACCGTTCGAATGCATGCATCGAGACGGCTTCCTCGGAGGTGTTGATTCCAAACAAGTCAGCAGCCTGCTGGTTGACCATGGTGACGTGGCCGTTGAGATCGGCGAGCACAATCGCATCCGGATAGGATTTCACCAGGTCTTGAGCCGTTTCCCGGGCATTCCCGAGAGCCTCTTCGATTCGATCGAGCCTGGGCAGATCTTTTTCACGTTCCAGGCCCACAGGGGCCTTTCCCTCACAGGACCGGCTATCGTGCATGTAAAAAGACTCCGAATTGATTAAAAAATGAAATGAAACCGTTTCGAAGAGAGGGCCATCAGGGCAAACGCCCAACCGTTCAAGGCCCAGCCCCTCAGAGTTACTTTTCGGAGAGTTTTCAATAATTTCTTAGATTCTTTCGTCAGACTCGAAGAAATTTTTTCGGGCAAATAGATGGATGAAACCTGTCTTCACAGGCGCGAGGATTACCGGCTCGAGAAACAACTTTCGTTGTCGTCCGGTCAGGAGCCCAGGAGCCGGACCACGTCGTTCAGCGTTGCGGATGCGAGCAGGAGGACCAGCCAGACAAGCGAGGCGTGACCCAGGAGCCTCATGGAACTGGGTGCCAGGGGCCTTTTCAACAATTTCTGCAGGAACGTGAGCAGGATCTGCCCTCCATCCAGGATGGGCAGAGGAAGCAGGTTGAAGAAGAAAAGGCATGCACTGATCGTGGCCAGCAGGTAGACAAGCGATACCTGGCTGACCGAGGCTGTTTGAGCGGAGATGTGAAACAGATAGATCGGCCCCACGAGCTCAGAAGGTGAAACCTGGGCTGTCATGAGACCTGTGGTGGATTGAAAGAGCATCTTCGAAAGGGTCACGAGCTTTTCAACGGACCGCTCGGCTGCCTGTACAGGGCCGAGCCGCAACCGCACCCTGTTTTCCGTTGGTTGAACCTCTTCGAGTGCACTGGGCGATAGGCTGACCAGCCATCGGTTCTGTGGTCCCTTTAAGAATCCTTTTCGTGTTTCACCGTATGACGGCTCTCTTCCCATCAGAAGGGCCAAATCCTCACCTTCCGCTCGTTCCCTTGCTGAAATCACCTGGGTCCAGATGGTGATCTTCTTTCCGTTAATCTCCAGGATCCGGTCATCAGGCCTGATCCCGGCCAGAGCCGCCTGGCTGCCGGGAGGCACGAATGCCACCACCGGTTCGCGGTCCTTGAGTCCAATGGCACAGTAGACCGCCCAGAAGAGGACAACAACAAAGAAAAGGTTTGCTGCCGGACCAGCGAAGTAGATGAGCATTCGCTTCCATGGAGCAATACAATCCATACAGGCACGATCCGTCTCGTGGGTGTGCCCGCTCTCCAGTTGAACGAATCCACCCAGGGGAACTGGCCCCACGCAGTAATCCGTTCCGCGGAACCGAAAGCTGAATATCCTGCGCCCCAGGCCAACGACGAATCTCAGGCTGCGAACCTTAAACAGCCGACCGGCCAGCATATGTCCGAGTTCATGAACGATAACAAGGATGTTGACCGCCAGGATCGCCTCGATTAGATATATGATATAATTCACGATTTATCCTTTTAATTTAACGCGTTATGCCAAGATGTCGGCAAGTGCAATAAATGCCGAAAAACCGTCCCAGAACATGGCATTTCCTTTGCGGTTTTTGCAATAGATGTGCCATATTGAATTGGACAGATGATTTTTCTGTGTGAATATCCTGGATATTGCCATAAGATATTTAAATAGTTCAGAAAAATATCTTGGCAGGAGTGGGGAAATCTGGGTTGATTTCAGGAGGGTTCATACGACATTTGTGCAAAAATTGCACAAAATGGGGGAAGATCATGCAAATGCCCTTTTCTTGCGTCAATCCTTCGACAGGGAAGCCCCTTTTAGCCTGGTTTCACACTCCTCTATATCCTTGAGAACGTCCTTTTCCTCCCGTTCCTGGATCCAGGCGATCTCATAGGCCTCGAAGCCCTCCACCCTGTTCAGGAGAAAGGCGCTCCTGGCAAAGGGGTTCTTTTCGCTCAGGCCCACAAAGATCCCTTCCATCTGCTCCCCTTCATTCAGCGCACGAACAGGATCAGGGATGTGTACATCCGGCATGACGTCCTCAAAGAGCAGGGGTTCCTCTCGCTGGTAGAATTGATCCGCCCCTTCCCCCATGTCATTGACATCCCACTGGTGCCCCCTGGGCGATGCCTCCTCCATGGAGACCGTGCTTTCCTGGTAGTCCTTGAAGTTGTTGATCTCGTCCAAGATGATGTTTTCCGCAATCTGATACAGCCTGGCAGGTGAGATCTCTTCTTCAGGATTGGAGCGAAAGGCCTCATAGGCGCGAAGCACCACATCGTTCACCACTTCACCCGGCTTCAAATAGTTGGGTTGCAGATCCGTGGCCAGTTGAGAGGATCGGATCAGGCGGACCACATGGCTGTGAAGGTCCTGCAGGACGAGCCGCAGCCGTGCACTGAAGCGCTCCTTGAGTTCCTCTGCATCCTGATCGCCCCCTGCCAGGAGGGATGGAGTACCCACCGCCTCCCGGACCGCCTCGCCCTGCTGAAGGGTCTTGGTCCTGAGGTGCGCTTTTCTGATGACCGATGTCTGTACCTTGACCTGCTCGAACAGGGACTGTTTGACCTCGGTAACAAGCGGAATCAGGTTGTGCCCTGTCCGCTCCACAATGATGCTCTTGCCCGGCATGCGCAGGCTGAGCGTCATCCGGTATGCATGGTTCTTCTGCTCCGCCAGATGTACGCGAAGGGTCTTTTCCTCGGGCCTGAACTGGAACAAAATTCTTTTCAAACGGGGGGTCAATTCCTCCAATTCCTTCTCAACAGCTTCCTTTGTGTGGTGATGAATTCCCGGGGCATTGAGAATAATCCGCATAGATAACCCTTCCCTTCCCTGTGAACGATTCGCTCCGTCTCAGTCGCTGTTTGCCCTTCCTGGTTCCTATTATAGAGCAAGGTTGATTCTAGACAAGGCTTATTTTCTCACCCCGGATCCTCCATGAGGACCTCCTCCAGCCGGTCTGGGTAGTCCGTAATGATCCCATGGACTCCCATTGCCAGGATTCTCCGCATATCCTCAACAGCGTTGATGGTCCAGACGTGAACCTCGATCCCCAGCGCATCGGCTTTCTCCACGAATTCCGGTGTCAAGACCGGTATGCCCAGTTCCTCCTCCGGGATCTGAAACGCCTTCATCGGGACATCCAGGGACTGCAGGATGTCCAGCGGGGTCACAAGAAACAAAATGATCCCGAGGATTCCTGCACCTGTGCACATATCCGGCGGGGCCTGCTTGAGAACCCTTTCGAGCACTCCGTCGAAGAAGCTGCCCAGGCAGATCCTTTCCTCCATGCCGTACGATCGAATCAGGTCAAGAACATCGGTCTCGATGTGCGGACGCTCCTGCTTGATCTCGATGAGAAAGCGGACGTTGGGCAAAGCGATAAATGCCTCTTCCAGGGTGGGGATCGTGATCCCCTGTCCCCGCAAAGGATACGTCTCGCCACCGTCCAGGGTGAACCACCAGGCAGCATCCAGTTCTTTCACCTGGTCCAGGGTCATGGACTTGATGGATCCATGGCCGCTGGTTGTTCGGTCCACCTCTTCATCGTGCAGGATCACGACATGCCCGTCCTTGGTTCTCCAGACATCGGTTTCAATGATTTGGACGCCCATGGCCAGAGAATGTTCAAAGGCGTAGAGCGTATTCTCAGGAAAAAGTCCCACTCCCCCCCTGTGGGCCATGTTTCTCGGGACCGTCCCGGAGAAAAAGGTGACAGGAGTCTCCTGTTCCACCGTGGAGTCGTCCCCCTGAATCTTCCCATTCGTTCCGCAACCCGGAACGACAAGGAGCAAGACCCATGCAGCCAGGCAAAAAAATCCCCCGGATTTCCCGGTTCCTTGTCTCACCTTACCTCCCCCGTTTGGAGAAAAAAAAAGAACAGGGATTCCGAGAATGCGATTGAACACCCCCTCAAAGGAATCCCTGTTCCATTTTTCGATTGTCGCCGGTGTGTTTAGTCTTCCAGCAGGATACATTGCACAGGACAGCTGTCAATGGATTCCTGGATCAGGTCCTCCGGACCACCCGTCTCCATGATGACCACGGCCACATCGTCTCCCTCTTCCATCTTGAAGACCTCGGGGCAGATCTCCACACAGGTCCCGCATGCTACACATTCATCGGCATCAATAACCACCTTCTTCGCCATTGTTTCCTCCTTCTTTTGCTTTGAGATTTATCTGGTACGCTTTTTTATTGTCAGCAACGGCTGCTTCCTTACCCATTCCGTCGCAAAACCCATACGTTTGAGTCAGCCCCCTCTCTTGGGTTAACCTGAAAGGCAGGCAGGGCACGCATACCGTCCTATTATGATGTCATCCTGCGGAGCAAAGTTCCCTGCAACCCCCTGAAACACACCAGGAAATCGTGAATTTTTCTCCTTGGTGACAAAGAAGGTAAAAATTAGCACAATTCATTTCCTTTTCCAACAAGTTCAGCCATCGAAAGAACCGGATGAAAAAGAAGAATCTCGTTCTGATCGGAATGCCCGGAGTGGGCAAAAGCACGATCGGCGTATTGCTCGCCAAGGACCTGTCCCGCCCGTTTGTGGATACGGACATCCATATCCAGACGGTGGAGGGGCGATCCCTCCAGACGGTGATCCTTGAAGAAGGGATCGAGCGATTCAAGGCACGGGAGGCATCTCACATCTTAGGCCTCACATGCCAGGGACACGTGGTTGCAACCGGGGGCAGCGTGGTTTACAGCCCGGCGGCCATGAAACATCTCCGCACCAATGGTATGACCTTGCTGCTTGAACTCTCCCTTCCACTCCTGGAAAAACGAATCCGGGACATGGATGCGAGGGGAATCGTCCGGGCCCCTGGACAGAGCCTGGCCGTTCTCTACGAGGAAAGAAGACCTCTCTACGAGCGCTATGCGGATATCCGCATTTCATGCGATCACAAAGGCCACGAAGAGATCATCCGGGAGATACACGCCTGCCTCGAAGAATCAACGGATTTTTAACAGAGGGGTTCTACAGGACGGCCTCTATCAAGAAACATTTCGCTGCTTCTTGTAGTCAAGGGCCGCACGGATAAAGTCTCTGAACAGGGGGTGGGGTTCCATGGGGCGGGATTTGAATTCCGGGTGGAACTGACAGCCCACAAACCAGGGGTGATCCTTCCATTCCACGATTTCCACCAGATCCCCTTTCGGGCTCAGACCGCTCGCGGTCAGGCCGTTCTTGCACAGGATGTCCCGAAAGTCGTTGTTCACCTCGTATCGATGACGGTGGCGTTCCAGGATCTCTTTTGTGCCGTAGATCTTCTTTGCAAGCGTGTCCTTGCTAAGAACGCAGGGCCAGGCACCGAGCCTCATGGTGGCCCCCTTGGTGGTCACCCCCACCTGCTCCGGCATGAGATCGATGACCGGGTGAGGCGTTTCCGGATCGAACTCGGTGCTGTTGGCCTTCTCCAGGTTGCAGACATCCCTTGCAATGGAAATGATGGCGGTCTGCAGGCCAAGACAGATGCCGAAAAAGGGGATCTTCTCCTCGCGGGCACTGGAAGCGGCCAGGACCTTTCCCTCGATCCCCCTGTCACCAAAGCCTCCGGGCACCAGGATACAATCCAGCCCCTTGAGCAGGTCACCGGCCCCTTTCGCCTCGATCTCCTCCGCATCGATGAAGCGGATCTCCACCTTGCAGTTGTTTGCGATCCCGCCGTGTATGAGTGCCTCGTTCAAACTTTTGTAGGATTCGGCCAGTGAGACGTATTTCCCCACCATCCCCACCACCACTTGACCCTCGGGATCCCGGATCCTTTGAACGATCTCCTCCCATTTTCCCAGGTGCGGGGCCCCGGTCCAGATGTTCAGGCCCTCGATGATCTTGTTGTCCAGTCCCTCCTTGTGAAAGACCAGGGGGACCTCATAGATGGATTCCACGTCCTTGGCCGTTATGACGGCATCCTTTTCCACGTTGCAGAACAGGGCGATCTTTGCCTTGATCTCAGGGGAAAGGAAGTGCTCGGTTCTGCAGAGAAGGATGTCCGGCTGGATCCCGATCTCGCGGAGCGTCTTCACGCTGTGCTGCGTAGGCTTGGTCTTCACCTCCCCGGCGGTCTTCATGTAGGGGACGAGCGTCAAGTGGATGTAGCAGACATTCTTGCTTCCCAGGTCGTGCTTCATCTGGCGGATGGCCTCTAGAAAGGGCTGTCCCTCGATGTCCCCCACCGTCCCGCCGATCTCCACGAGCACGATGTCCGTTTCCCCGGAAAGGGCAAGAATTCTCGACTTGATCTCATCCGTGATGTGCGGGATCACCTGGATCGTCTTGCCCAGGTAGTCCCCACGGCGCTCTTTCCTGATCACCGTCTCATAGACCTGGCCGGTGGTGAAGTTGTTCCTCTTCATCATGACCGCGTGGGTGAAGCGTTCGTAATGCCCAAGATCCAGATCGGTCTCGGCGCCGTCCTCCGTGACAAAGACCTCCCCGTGCTGGAGGGGGTTCATGGTACCGGGATCCACGTTGATGTAGGGGTCCAGCTTCTGAAAGGTGACCCTCAAGCCCCTGCTCTCCAGGAGGGCACCGATGGATGCCGAGGCCAGCCCCTTGCCAAGGGAAGACAACACCCCACCTGTGATGAAGATGAATTTCGTGTGCTTCGAGTCCTTCTTCTCCGTGCCCATACACTCTCCAGATTTTTTCTCAAGGGAGAATATCCCTTAGGTTTCGCCCCGTCAATGAAAGGATGGATCAATGCAAGAAAACCCGTGGAAAACAGGGGCAAGAGATCCGAACCGTTCTCTCAGGAAATGATGCGGGTGAGCAGGTCCGTAAGGTCCATGATCTCCAGGCGTGTACTTCCCGCCTGCACGGCTGTAGTGAGGTTCTGCAGGCAGAAGGGACAGGTGGTGACAAGATGGCTCGAGCCGGTCTCCACCGCCTCCTGAACGCGGATTCGGCTCGACTCGAGCGCCCAGTCGGGAAAGGCGGACCGAACCCCTCCGCCGGCCCCGCAGCACCAGGTATTCTCCCGGTTCCTGGGCATCTCCTCCAATGAAACGCCCGGAAGCGCCTCGATCATCTCACGGGGTGCATCATACAGGTCGCAGTGACGCCCGAGGTGACATGGGTCGTGATAGGTGACCTGGAGCTTTGTCTCGTTTATGGGTTGAAGCCTTCCGTCCTGGTAAAGCTCGCGGATGAATTCACTGGTGTGAACAACGCGCGCGGAGATCTCTCCGTAAGGGGAATAGTCCTGGCGCAGGGTCTTGTAACAGCCGGCACACGAGGTCACGATGGTCTTGACACCGATTCCCTGGAACAGGTCGAGGTTCTTCTCGGCAAGCTCACGAGCCAGATCCCTCTCCCCGACCCGCAGCATGACCGACCCGCAACAGACCTCTTCTTCCCCAAGAACACCAAAGTCGACCTGGGCTCTTTGAAGCAGTTTGACCGTATTCTGCGCGATGTTCTGAAGCGAGGGATCCAGGGCGGCCGTGCACCCCACAAAGTAGAGGACCTCGGCTCTCCGGGCATCCCCGGGCTTGAGAACCTTCAGGTCCAGCCGGTGCATCCAGTGCGTACGTCTCCTCCGCGGCTGCATCCAGGGATTGCGGTACTGGATCAGGCTGTCTTTGAGCCTCTTGTGGGCCACGAAAGGGGTGCCGGTTTCCTCCACCGCCCTGGCCCTCAACGCCTCAAAGACCTCGATGAATTTCTCGCGGACCGTCATGGGGCACTGCTGGGTGCAGTTCCCACAGAGGGTGCAGGCAAAGAGCTTCTTGGTCAGGTCCGGATCATCCCATTCCAGAACGCCCTCCTTCAGGCCCCTGGCGATCCAGATCTTCCCGCTGGAATAGAACCCTTCGAACCGGAAGTGCTCACCGGCAGGGCAGCTGGGCTGAGAGAGCCCGGAGACCGCCTTGCACGTTCCACACCGAACACACTTGGCAATGTAGGGATCAATTTCGCTGTAGTCGAGCATCTTCAAAGTCCCCAGCGCCCGGGGTTGAGGATCCCCTTGGGATCCAGGCACCCTTTGACCTTCTCCATCAAAGCGAAGAAGCCGTACTTGTCCCGGGCCCGCATCTTCTCTACGGCCCAGCCGGGAGCCTTGTAGGGGATGTAGTCCATGTCCAGCAAGGCATCGGCCAGGCGGCCGAGCGCGGAACGCGTTCTCTCCAGGTCCTGCGGATCCTGTCTGTCAAAGTGTAGGATGAACCTCAGGACCCAAAAGTGTCCTCCCTTCATCGGCCTGGCCACCAGGATCGGAGGAAACCCTTCCGACTCCAGGATTTCGAAGCACTGGTTCACCCCTTCGGCCCAGCGGCTTCCTGGCCCATAGGACCCCACCCAGGTCATGCCTCCGGGCCCGTAATCCAGGAGAAAGTCAAGCGTGGTGGGAAACTCGGCCAGCTTGGCGAATTCCGGATTGATCTTGATCAGGGAGTCCACATCCAGGGGGTCTTCGATGAAGTTCCCCTCCTTTCTGAGCCCCTCGAGCACCTCCAAGAGGATCTCCTCCTTCAGCGCCCCATGGGCCTCGTTTTCGGCATACATGTCCCCGTAGACAAAAAGGCTCGGTTCCCCCTCGCACAGGGACAGGGGGCCCCTGGCCCCAAAGAGCATCTTTCCCGGAGGCCAGGAAACGCAGGCCAGGTCATCAAAGAGCTCTTTCCAGCAAAGCCGCCGCAGCAGTTGATACGCCGTCTCCGCATTGTAGGCCGGCAGGAAGAACCGCTTGCGCAAGGGAGGGGTGGGCCAGATCTGCAGGGCGCCCTTGGTGACGATCCCGGTGGAACCCTGCCAGCCGAGAAACAGGCCTGCCAGGTCCGGGAGCGGGGCACGGCCGTGCCAGGACCCGGTCAGTGCGCTGGAGCCCACCCGCACCTGCTCTCCGGTGGGAAGGATGACCTCCAGCCCGTTGACCCACTCGGCCATGGCGCCATGCTTCATGCTCATGTTGTTCAGCCCGTCCATGAGCGCATTGCTGAGGGCGGATGTCTGGGGGGGTGCAAGCGGGTAGGTGTAGCGGAATCCGGGGTGGTGCTCGTCCAGGTGTGCCCGGATCATGCCAAAGGTCACACCGGGCTCCACCACGATGTACAGGTCTTCCTCGCTGACCTCCAGGATCCTGCGCATTCGTTTCAGGTCCACCACGACTGCAGGGGATCCCGGGATGGCCAGCCCACCCATGTTCAAGCCATACGAGAAGGGGACAAGGGGGACCCGGGAGCGGTTGGCCTCCTCAACGACGCGCTGAACCTCCTCCGCATTCCCGGGCATGACAACGCCGATGGGCCAGCCGGGTTCGTTCTCGGTCAGGTCACGGGAGTAGATATAGCGCATGGAGGGGTCCGAAGCCACGAAATCGGTTCCCACAATGCCCTGCAGTTTTTCGAGAAAGATGGTGTGCTTTTTCGATACGGGAGGGGGCGAACTCTCCTTTGGCATGACTTTTCTTCTCCAAAGCGATCGGCCGGGAGCAGGATCCCCATAAAGGATCTACCTAGATGTTGCAAAGAAATTCGAGGGAAAACGCCGGATTTTTTTCCAACATCTCGGTCTACTCTCCCTGTTTCGCTTTCTTGGCGGCCATCCACCTGAGATAGCCTGGAGGATCGCCCAGTTGCATGAGGAAAAGAAGTCGCAAACCGTAGACCCATCCTCTCCACCGCTTCAGCCTGATCCGAAGCCTCCGCTTCAAGATCTCTCTGAGGGGGCTTGCCCCCAGGGCCAGGGCCAACAGGGTCTGCATGTCCCCTTTGATCACCATGTCCGGTTTTCCGTGGGCGCCGTCCTCGGCACGGACCCGGTTGGATTCGAAAAACACGGTGGTGAGCATCTCCCTCACACGGATGTGAACCGTGAGAACCCTGTTGCGCATCACGTTGCGCTTCCTGGGATCCATGAGGTTGCGGTCCATGATCTGCTTGACCATCAGGGTGATGATGCTGGCCCTTCCGAGTTCGGCAACCTCTACCGATTCCATGTTCCGTTTTCCCCTTGAAATCTCTCGGACCAAGCAGGATGCATCCGCTCACACGGCTTGCACGAAAACGGCAGGCGGAATGCTTCACTTGATTCTGAAAGGTTTTCATGTTTTTTTCAAGGCAACCGGCTTTAACAGCGCATCGAGGCAATCATGATCTTTTCAAGGGATCAACTGACCACGGAAGAGAGAATCACGGTCACGCTCAAGGGGGGTGTGCCGGACCGCGTACCTGTGTCCCCGTTTATCCACTATTTTGCCGCGAGCTATGCGGGATACACCCAGGCGGACCTGTGGGAGGGACATCGGGCGTACCGGGAATCCATGCGCAAGACGTATCAGGACCTGGGCCCCTGGGATGCATCCTTTCTGCTTGACGCATACGGGCCGCTGGCCATGAGCTTCATGATACCCATGAAGGCCCGCATCCCCGGCAGGGACCTGCCCCGCTCGAGTTCCATGCAACTGCTGGAGGAGGAGGTCATGCGCCCGGAAGACTACGACTGGCTCCTCGAAAAGCCCTCGTGGATGGAAGGGCTCATGTTCGGCCTCTTGCTGGAACGGCTCGCCATGCGGATCCACGAGCCCCTCTCCAGGAGCCTCGCAGGCAGATCCAGGGTGGCCCTGGAACTCCTCCAGAACGCAGGATACAACCTGATGGATATCGCCATGTGGAAGCAATGGGGAACCAGCGTGCTCTACGGGCTGGGGCTCGAAGCCCCTTTTGACACGTTCTCCCTTGCACGCTCCCTGCCCGGCATCTCTGTGGACATCCTCAGGGAGCCGGACAAGGTGCGGGACGCTGCACAGAGGCTGGTGGCCGGCTTCCTGATCGTGGCCATCGCGGGGAGCAAGATAACGGGCGTCCCGCGCTTTGTGATCATGTGCCACCGCTCTTCCAACGATTTCATCTCGCCCCGGCACTTTGCTTCCCTGGCCTTCCCCTCCCTGAAGCAGATCTGCCTGTCCCTGATCCGCGCGAATATCGTTCCGATCCTTCACTGCGACGGGAACTGGGACAAAAACCTGGAGGTCCTCCTGGACCTGCCTGCAAAGAGCTTTTGCATTCAGTTCGACGGAAAGACCGATATCTTCCGGGCCGCCGAGATCCTGGGAGGGCACTGCACGATCTTCGGGGACGTACCGGCGGGCATGCTCGTTATGGAAGGTCCAAAAGAGGTGGATGCATACTGCTGGCGGCTCATCACTGAGGTGGGGCGCGACGGGGCCTTTATCCTGGGTGCCGGTTGCGAGATCCCGGCCGATGCAAA